>NZ_LWFH01001123.1:0-13989 GCF_001635725.1 Oleiphilus sp. HI0066 | reverse complement strand
AATTCAAGAAGTCAAAGGACACAATTGGCCAGCAATGCTATTCCCAATAGATGAAGAGGCAATTTACGAAGCTGTACTTGTTCCCATGCAGTTTTTACTGGAACCAAACAAACGTCTTTATTTTGGCTATATTCTATCGGCGCTCATTCTTGCAACCTGGGTTTATCATCGTCACATTTGGCGTTCAAGAAATAGCCTTTCACAATCTCTATTTCTAGCTGGACTTCTGCGCTTCATCTTCCCCAAAGCAATCTGGCTTAATCGCTCAAGCGCAATCGATTTTGGACTGCTCTGCCTCAACGCAACCTTAAAAGCACTCTTGTTTATTCCGCTTATTATCAGCGCGTTTTCAGTAGGGTTTTATACAGTCAAGCTGCTTACCCTTGTGTTTGGACCACTAGAGTTGTCAGGCACCGAAACATCAACAGTGTCTCAGTCTTTTTTAATTCTTTCGTACAGCTTATCCCTTACACTAGTATTAGATGCGTCACGTTATCTGCTCCATCGTTTGATGCATCAAATACCATGGCTTTGGCAATTCCATAAATGGCACCACTCCGCAAGGACAATGACCCCCCTTACACTCTATCGTATTCATCCCGTAGAGTCTGCGCTGCAATACACGCGTGATGTACTAGTGACCGGTGTAGTGACAGGATGTTTTTTTTATTGCTCAGGCCAGAATATAGATCTCACTACAATTATGGGAGTCAACGCCGCACGCTTTGCATTCAACCTGTTTGGGGCAAACCTTCGCCATTCTCACATTTGGCTATCATTTGGCCCACTAGAGCGAATATTTATTAGTCCTGCGCAACATCAGATTCATCACAGTTCTGCTCCCGAACACCATAATCTAAATTTTGGTTCTCAATTATCTATCTGGGATCGCATGGGAGGGACCCTCTACCGCACAGATCAATACGAAAGACTTAACTTCGGGCTCAAAAGGCCATAAGACCCTACAATTTAACGCGCTCACCAATAATAATTTAAATAAAAATCATAATTATTTTCATTATTATTTGACATCTCTCGCGAAAAAAAAATAAACTCCTGACGCAAATAATAATTATTATCATTTATCACAATTTATTTGGATTATAAAAAATGAAAAAGACGTTTACCCTTTCAGCAATGGCACTTAGCGTTGCATTTGCTGGCTGCAGTAGCAGCGATGGAGGCGGTTCTTCCGCTCAACCTGCCTATTCTTTTGAAAGCCAGTTTGAAGCAGGCGAAAGTAGTATTTCCTATTCTGGTCAAACAGCGCGCCAAGTATTAATTTCAGATTTGAAAAGTCTAATCGCTGGCGATTTCGCTACGGCCACAGTAGCTAGCGATGTGCTGGATGAATTAAATGCTCTATATGACGCTAATTCTGGCGGTGATATTGATAACACCAATTACCTTTTGACCAAAGGCGCAGAAACGCTTAGCCCAGGCCCAACCTACGGCGACATTTCCACTGGAAAAGACCTGAAAGAAAAAATTGCTGGTGAAGACAACAGCCTACGCCACACTACTCTGCGCGGCTGGGCAACAGGTCTGGACGCAAACCCAACACCAGACGAGTTTGTTCAATACCTATTCGGTATCGTTGCAGCAAATGCTGTTGATCCAAGCGTACGCCTCAACCCTGTAGATGCGGGTGACGCACTACCTCCTTATTTGACAGTTACAGGTGTTGACCTGCAACAACTTACCAACAAGTTCTTGCTCATGTCAGTAGCGTACTCTCAAGGTACGGGTGACTATTTAAGCGATGATCTTGGTAATGGCAAAGGTATCAACGCAAGTGCAGAGCAAACCGTGAAAAGCGGTGTTCCTAAGCCTTACTCAGGGCTAGAACATGCTTGGGACGAAGCATTCGGCTACTTCGGCGCAGCACGTGACTACGACCTATACACCGACGCTGAGATCCGCAACCACAGCTCTGCAGAGGGCAACCCACGTGGTGAAGGTTACTTCGACACAAATGGCGACGGTGAAATTGACCTGCGTTCAGAAATCAACTTCGCAGCAGCAGTTAATGCCGCAAAACGCGATTTTGGTAGCTCGGATGATGCTAAAACTAATTTCACTACAGCTATCTTTGATGCCTTCGTAACAGGTCGCAGCTTGATTACTGAAAGTGGTGCTGATGTTGACCTAGTCGAACTGGAAGCGCAACGCGACATCATCGTTAACAACTGGGAAAAAGTGTACGCGGCAACAGCTGTTCACTATATCAACGACACGCTTCAAGACATGAACGATTTCGGTACGAATGATTACAGTTTCCGCAATCACGCGAAACATTGGTCAGAGTTGAAAGGTTTTGTTATGGGCCTTCAATTTAACCCGAATGCACTAATCAGTATCACAGACATTGAAACAATCAACACCAACCTAGGTGATGCACCTGTACTTTCTACTGCCGATACAACCACGATCAATAACTATCGTGCAAGCCTGATTGCTTCACGCGATATTCTCCAAGCTGCTTACAACTTTGCTGATGAGAATATGGGTGATGCAAACGGTGAAAACGGCTGGTAAGCACCTACGCAATTTCCGTTAGCCAGCACATTAAGCAGTTATACAAGCCGCTGAGCAACGGATAGCTTTACAACAAGGGTAGGATTCATTTAGAGCCTACCCTTTTGTGCGTTTAAAAACACAAACATTATCAGGTCTAACCTAGTTTCAGTTCCAGCAAGCAAACCTTAATCACTTGCTCATTGAAACCAACACATAAGAATTGAGGTACATTATGTTCAACTGGAAACGTTCTTCTGTAATTATCAGCGCCTCCGTATTTCTCCTAACAGCCTGTGGTGGTGGAGGTAGCTCAAGCTCAGATACAAACAACAACCCCACTCCGGATGCAGAATTGACTGCCCAACAACAAGCACTAACCGATATTGCGAATGCCGTGATTCCAGTTTTACAGAACAGCAACAACCAAGCACTAAGCCTAGCAAATGCTATTGATGCATATTGCGATGAAGTGGCAATTAGTTCCGCCAATGTCGCATCCACCCTAGCGACAGCTCAGAGCACTTGGCAAGCTGCGATGACTGCGTGGCAACAAGCTGAAGTCATGAACTTCGGGCCATCATTCGACGGCGGGAACAATAGTATTCGAGAGCGAATTTATAGCTGGCCGGCCAAAAGCAGTTGCTTTGTTGATGGCGCCTTAGTTGATTATGATGACGATACAGCAGGATTTGATATTAACAGCCAAACCCCTCGTCGTATCGGATTAGATGCGCTTGAATATCTACTGTATTCCAATGATCTTGACCACACGTGTTCAACAGACAGCTCAACAACAAGTCCGACAAACGGTGCGTGGAATATCAGAACAGATGCTGACCGCTCACTTGCCCGTTGTGAATATGCCAAAATCGTAGCAAACGACGTTGCAGCTCAAATCACCGCTTTGTTGGACGACTGGCAAGGTGCAGGTGACAACTATTTTCAACAATTAAGTACTGCAGGCAGCACAAGCTCTCGGTACTCTTCAGCAACAGAGGCGTTGAATGAAATATCAGACGCACTGTTCTATCTAGATACAGAAGTGAAAGATATGAAAATAGCGGAGCCTGCCGGTATCAGCGCTGACTGTGCTAGTACAAGCTGCCCTGAAACAGTTGAATCTACATACGCCAACCAATCGCTGGCAAACATCAAAGCAAATCTTCAAGGTTTTCTCGCGGTATTAAATAACGGCATGGACGATTTACTTGAAGATGCAGGCCAAGGCAATATCGCATCCACCATGACAACCGATATTAATGCGGCAATTGCAAACATCGATAATTTCGGCACTACACTCGTTGCTAGCGTGACAGGAATCAATGAGGCTGACTGCACTAACTCTACTTCAGATAACAGACTTGAAGAAGCTTGCGCACTGCATGCTGATGTTAAGAAAGTCACAGATGTTCTTAAGACTGATTTCGTCACAGCACTAACTTTAGCGATTCCTCAATCAGCAGAAGGAGATAACGACTAGACCAAAGCGCTAGCGTTGTTATTTTCTATATCGAGCGAGGTCACAATCTTCTAGGCTCACAAAGAAGATTGTGATCTCGCTTAGTTATTTTTATTACCATAGATTTTACCCTATACCTGACTATGAAAATTAAGCTGTTACACCTTGCCTTTGCGGCACCTCTAGCGTTTTGCATTAGCCCACTATCACACGCGCAATCTGAAAATGAGGCTTCACTTAGTACCGAAGAAGCAGTCGCTTCGTCTTCCATTACCAGCGTTAAACGCGAAGACATCTACATTACCGGCGGTGCGACTCAGATCAAAAAACAACCGGGTTCCGCGCATCTCATCGACCAAAATGACATCGAAAAGTTTGAATATGATGATATTAATCGTGTGTTAAGCCATATACCGGGCGTCAATATTCAAGAAGAGGAAGGCTATGGCTTAAGACCCAATATCGGTTTGCGTGGCGCACATCCGCATCGCAGCCGTAAAATCGCATTAATGGAAGATGCAGTTTTGATCGGGCCTGCGCCCTACTCAGCTCCTGCCGCATACTACTTTCCAATGTTCGCAAAGATGGAAGGTATAGAAGTATTTAAAGGCCCGTCTGCCATTAAATATGGACCTAACACTGTGGGCGGGGCGGTAAATATGGTGACACGCTCAGTTCCAGAAGAAGATGGTGGACGCCTAAATATCGCCTACGGTACAGACGCCTATTCAAAAGCGCATTTGTTCTATGGCCAGAGAACAGATACTTGGGGCTGGTTAGTCGACGGCATCAACTTACAGACTGATGGTTTTAAAGACCTAGACACTGGCAATGACACTGGCTTTAACAAAAGTGATATT
The DNA here is from genome assembly GCF_001635725.1 of Oleiphilus sp. HI0066. NCBI lineage: Bacteria > Pseudomonadati > Pseudomonadota > Gammaproteobacteria > Oceanospirillales > Oleiphilaceae > Oleiphilus > Oleiphilus sp. HI0066. The sequence goes on along the minus strand of NZ_LWFH01001123.1, from coordinate 9,150 downwards.
ACGCTGAAGGGCTTGATCAACTCAGATATTAGCGCCGATATTTATCAGCAATTGGAAGTCAAAATTCAGTACTCGGATGAAGACTCTGACTCTACCTATCTTGGTGTCACAGAAGAAGACTTTCAGGACACGCCTTATCGACGCTATGCAGCTAGTGACCGAGACCATATGGACGCCGAGCATAAGCAATTGATGCTAACGCACTATATCGAACTCGACCCTACCTTATCGTTGACGACCATTGTTTATCGCAATGAGTTTGAACGACTCTGGTCTAAGTTAAATGGTTTCGATACCAATACATCTTTATCGGAAATCTTTGCCAATCCGAATCAAGGCATTAATGTCGATTTTATTCAGGTATTACGCGGCGAAATAAACTCGTCAGATCTGGGCCCAGACGGAACGCTAATTGTTGGCAACAACGATCGTGAATATGTTTCTCAAGGCATACAGTTTTTGGCACACTGGGACCCAATGCTTCTCGGAGTCGCACATGAATTCGAGTTTGGATTCCGCCTTCATAATGACTACATCGAGCGAAATCATACGACAGACTCGTTTTTGATGACGAACGGCGAGCTCATCTCTGACGGAGCCGCGACTGTTGCAACCACAACCAACAAAGATTCCACAGACGCAATAGCAATCCATGTACAAGATAAAATCAGAATAGGCGATTGGACACTGACAGGTGGTGCCAGAGCAGAGTTTATTGATACCGTGCGAAAGGATCGTTCCAGCAGCAACGCTGATGACATATCGAATGAAGATACGGTTTTGATTCCAGGACTAGGTGCGTTCTATCAACTCACACCAGAACTGGGATTACTCGCCGGCGTATATAAAGGCTTTTCACCGGTTGGTCCCGGACAAAATGATGATATCGACCCTGAAGAAAGTATCAACTATGAAGCTGGCTTTCGTTATTACGAAGGCGCTTTCAATACGGAGCTAGTCGGATTTTATAATGATTACTCTAACATTAAAGGCGTATGCACCTTCTCTTCTGGCTGTGCCGACGCTGACATAGACAAAGAATTTAATGGTGGCGCAGCAGAGATATTAGGTGCCGAAATTACGCTGGGTTATAGCCTGCAACACAATGATCTGTCTTATCCATTTAAGTTTAACTACACCTATACTCAGGCCAAATTTGCGGAAAGCTTTGGTTCAACCAACCCAGATTGGGGCGTAGGTGATATCAAGAGCGGTGATCCACTACCATATATTCCAGAACACCAAGCGAGCTTCTCGACAGGTATCGTTGGTAAAAGCTGGCAAAATCACCTTATCGTCAAGTACGTTGGCGAGCGAAATGACACCGCAAATACGAATGTAAGTCCTAGCAACAGAACTATCGACGACTACATAGTCGTTGACTTGAAGAGCAGTTATAAAGTTTCTAAGGACCTGCATATTTATGCCAGCCTGAGAAACGCGCTAAATAAAGTCTACGTCACCTCGCTACGCCCTTTTGGCGACAGACCAGGTATTCCAAGGCAAGTTCAGGTCGGCATGAAGTATAACTTTTAACTAAACAGGCTACCGCAATTAGTTGATACCGATAAGGGTAAACATTGAGTATGTTTACCCTTTTTTGAATCCGACACTCAAACCAGATTGGCATGATAAAAGCTCAAAGAGAGTAGCGAGAAGTGAACACTACCAACGAACAGCCCTAATTGAGCATCGAAAAAATGAATCGGCTTAACTTGCAACCTCATGCTTTAACTCCCTTCAATCTTATTCCCTTTTACGGACCTTCTTGCGACAAGTTTCACGGAAGAGAATCTATATTTTCTCGCTAAAGCTTGTTGCATCGACTGCCTTTTCGATTAATGATCGTGCTGTCAAACCAATACATCAAACAAAATATCACATATAAGGATACGTTTTGATCGAGCTTTACGCTGGCGAAACTGCACGAAAAACGATTCAAGAACAAGGATTCAAACAATCGCTATTTACGTCGTTTCTGGGTGCCTCCGGAGGCCCAAAATGGTTTAGTTTATACGGCTTAGATAGATACCTTTTTGGATATTTCTTTAAAGATAGAACTCAAGAACTCAATCTCATTGGCTCCAGCGCCGGAGCCTTCCGAGCAGCTTGTTTTGCGCAAGCCAATCCAGTTGTAGCGATCGAGCGATTCGCCAGTCATTATTGCGCGACTATATATCCGGAAAAACCGAAACCACGCGACATTACTGACAAAGCAGAAATACTATTAAGAGACGTTGTTAGTGAGTCCGGCATTGATGAAATTCTTCACAACCCAGTCTTTAAAGCACACTTTATCGTCGCTAAATCTAAGGGTTTTGTGCAGTATGAAAATACGATGCTACAGGGACTTGGTCTAGCAAAGAGTTATGTTGGCAATAGAATCAACCGCAAGCATTTAAAATCTCAGTTCGAACGCTTTGTATTTCATCACCCTAATAGTGAATTCACCCTACAAGACCCCGATAACATTCCAACGCAACATGTCTCGCTTTCAGACAGTAACTTAATGCCGGCACTCTTGGCGTCGGGCTCCATACCGATGGTTATGGCAGGGATAAGAAATATACCAGGCGCCCCTTCGGGAATGTATCGAGATGGAGGAGTAATCGATTACCACTTTGACTTTGAGATTCAAAACAAAGGGCTATGCTTGTACCCACATTTCAACCCAACGCCCAAACCTGGTTGGTTTGATAAAAGCTCAAAGAGAGTTGCGAGAAGTGAACACTACGACAGAACAGTGCTCATTTGCCCATCGAAAGACTTTATTAGCGCTCTACCCTACGGAAAGATCCCGGACAGAAACGACTTCGTAGACTTAGACGTCACAACAAGACAAAAATATTGGAACACAGTTCTACAAGAAACAGAGAGAATGGCTGAGTCACTTGATTCAGCCATTAAAACTGGAGAGATCATCAAACTCATTAAACCTCTCCCTTTCTGAAGAGCACGATTTAGAGCTGACCTAAGATGACCTCAGCTCCGCTCACTTCATACTGCATAGGTTGATCGATATTCAAAGCCGTTACTACGCCATCTTCCACAATCATTGAATAGCGCTGCGAGCGAATCCCGCCAAACGCGCCTGTCTCGACACCTAAGCCAATCGCTTTAGCAAACTCTCCGTCCCCGTCAGCGAGCATCAATAGGTTTTCAGCATTAGATGAATCTCCCCATGCCTTCATCACAAATGCATCATTGACTGAAGTGCATATGATCGCATCGACACCTTTGCCCTTTAGCTCATCCGCATGCACAACATAGCTCGGCAAATGCGCTGCAGAACACGTTGGCGTAAAAGCTCCAGGCACAGCAAACAGCACAACCTTCTTACCAGAAAATAGCTCAGAACTTGTTGGATTCTGCATCCCGTCGTCGTTTAACAACTGAAATGTGTGCTCGGGAAGTTTATCTCCGACTTGAATCATATTAATCACCTTAGAATTCTTAGTTAAAATCAGCTTTTAAACTACGTTATAAACTGATAATAAGATTAATTTAAACAATTAGTATCGATTCGAGAAAACTAACCGGCTGTCAGGATAGGTGCGAAAAAACAAACGATTTGCCAAAACGACTGCAAATAAGCCGAATACGAAAAACGTCAGACTTGAACCAATCAGCGCTCCATACAAACCGAACAATTCGCTACCAACATAACACAACAATAAAGTCCCCATTGTTGCCCTCGCTAAACTCAAGCGCATTGACCAATTAGGCTTGCCGAGATTATTGAAAATACCATTTGATAAAGCGATCGCTCCAATACCCATAGATAGCGGTATTTGCACCAAGCAATAAATCATAATCATGCCTGCTGCTATGCCATCAACATCATACATATCTGCAATAGCATCATAACTAAGCATGCCTAAAACCCATATAATCAAGGTGTAACATGCGATCAAACATAGGCCAGACCTGTAGATCTGCCCCACACGCTCTGGCTGATTAGCGCCTACGTTTTGCCCCACCATTGGGCCTGCAGCTCCGGTGATCGAGAAAAACACTGAAAACAAAACTGGACCTAAACTACCAACAATGGCCATGCCCGCCATTGCCTCATCGCCATAAGCAGCAACTATCCAAACAACGATCATACTTCCCACTGGCATGAACCAATTTGAAATCAGCACCGGCATTGTAATTCGTCTTACGCCCGGAAACTCTTGTTTGACGAAGATCAAATCAATTCGTTTAAACCAACGCAACTGGTGTCCGAAGTACCAAATACCAATTCCAAAAGAGATAAAGCGTGCAACGATAGTTGCACATGCTGCCCCCTCTATTCCCCACTCAAACCATTCAATGAAGATTGGACACAATATGATATTCACAATCGTTGCAATCAAAGATATCCACATCGATGCCTTGGCCATTGCTGCAGCGCGCAGGCCAGATGCGAAAATCATGGCTAAAACACCTAATGGGGATACCAGCAAAGTTAGCTGGAGATAGCTTGTTGCGTAATCAAAAGACGCTCCCTTGGCACCGAGAATGGATAAAATAAATGGCAACCCTAATAACAAGACTGACATCACGAGCAAACCAATGAGCAATCCCATCAACACAATAGATGTAAATAACTGATGCGCTGCGTGTTCTCCCGAGCGAGTCAATTTTTGACTCACCAGCACAGAAGTAGCGACCGATAAACCGATACCAATCGCAGACATGAACAAGCCAATTGAACTAGCAAATCCCATTGCAGAAAGGACATGCACATCATTCAAACGACTTAAAAAATAGGTATCGACCAAGGACAGTAACATCCCTGCAACCATTGCAATCCACGATGCAAAAGTCATCGACAATAGCTGGCGCGCTACAGAACCAGACAGAAAAGTGTTCGATTTTTTCAAAAGTAAGATCTCTCAATAAGTCGGCCGCTATTATCGCCACATATAAAGGTTAATCAATACTTGATCTAAATCATTCGCATTTGCTTTAACTTATCTATACTCTTGGGGAAACTGACAGAACTCTAACGCATACAATGAAAATCCGATTACTCTCAATATTTTGTATCGCCACACTCGCATACACTGTATCAAGCTATGCTAGCGAACTAAGCGAGCTCCAATCGCTCGGCAAAAATCTTTTTTTTGATCAAAATTTATCAATAAACAGAAATCAATCGTGCGCAAGCTGCCACCATCCAGACAAGGCTTTTACAGATCCACGATCACTCAATGCCGCAAGCGCCGGCTCAATTGGAGCAAATAACACAAGTATCGGTGACCGAAATACTCCGAGTGCCGCCTATGCTAGCTTCACACCTGAATTTCATATAAATGACTCAGGTCAGTACATTGGCGGACTATTTTGGGACGGTCGTGCAAACAACCTAAAAGAGCAAGCGGCTGGCCCTCCCCTTAACCCTGATGAAATGGGGCTTCGTTCAGACGCTGAATTTTCACAACGCATCCGAGAAAATCAAAACTACCTTTCCGCGTTTTCGAAACTCTTCGGCGAACAAGTTGTTAAAGAAAACGGCAAGTTATTTGATGCAGCGATTACAGCAATCGCGAATTATGAAACAAGCACGGAGTTATCCCCATTTGACTCAAAATACGATCGGTATCTTCGGGGAGAATACCAAATGACGGCTGAAGAAGACTTAGGTATGACGCTCTTCTTCTCCCAGCAATTTACGAACTGCAATCAATGCCACCAACTTCATACCAGCAACATAGCCGCTCAAGAAACATTTACAGACTACACGCACCATAATATTGGTGTTCCAAGCAATATTGCGTTGAGAAAAATTAACGGCACTCCTCCACGAAGCCAAGATTTTGGCCTAGGCTCTACCGACAAAATAAATACAGAAAACCGTGCCAAGCTAAATGGGAAGTTTAAAGTCCCTACGCTTAGAAACGTTGCAATCACAGCACCATATATGCATAACGGCGTGTTTAACGAACTTGAAACAGTGGTGCGGTTTTACAACAAATACAACAGCCGTTCTTCAAAGAATCAAACCAACCCTGAAACTAATCAACGGTGGTTAGACGCCGAAGTGTCGGAAAATATCTCACTGAAGGAGCTAGAACATGGACCCGCTTTAGACACTCGACGCATAAAAGCACTTGTTGCTTTTATGAAAACCTTGACGGACAAAAAATATGAACACCTTATAAAATAGTTATTGCTAATCATTCTCATTAGCAATAACATGGCATGCACAACTAAAAATAAATCATTTTTTGGGGAAATAAATGGAACACACTAAACTTGTTAGCGCTGCAATTATCTCAGGCGCTCTACTCACTGCGTGCAGTACTGTAGATGAAGCTCCAGCGCAAAAGACAGCAACGGCTACTGACGTGGTTAGTCAATATGTAAGTATCGCTCAATCAAACTATGGCGACTCATTGAACACGGCAAAAACACTCGATACTGCAATCAAAGCTTTGCTAGACGCTCCATCTGAAGAGTCGCTTGCGGCGGCAAAATCAGCTTGGATTGAAGCGCGTGTACCTTACCAACAAACCGAAGCATATCGGTTTGGCAACGCATATGTTGATGACTGGGAAGGCAAAGTAAATGCTTGGCCACTAGACGAAGGCCTCATTGATTACGTTGACGCTAGTTATGGCACTGAATCTGATGAAAACCCATATTACGCTGCAAACATAATCGCCAATCCAAAGCTTAACGTTGGTGGCGTTGAAGTAGATGCATCATCAATCACGCCAGCGTTGCTATCAGAACAGCTTCAAGAAATTGATGAAGTTGAATCGAACGTAGCAACTGGATACCACGCCATTGAATTCCTGCTATGGGGTCAAGATCTTAATGGAACAAATCAAGGCGCGGGCGCACGTCCAGCAACAGATTTCTCACTAGAAAACTGCACTAACGGCAACTGTGACCGTCGTCGCGAGTATCTTCAAGCTGCAAGTACACTATTAATTTCTGATCTTGAAGATATTGTTGCAGCATGGACTGCAGACGGTGAAGCCACCAAACAACTTCTTGCGAAAGGTGATAATGGCGGTCTTTCTACCATGCTAACAGGTATGGGTAGTCTTAGTTATGGCGAGCTTGCCGGTGAACGTATCAAGCTTGGCCTAATGCTTCATGACCCAGAAGAAGAGCACGATTGCTTTGCAGATAACACGCATGCATCTCACTTCAACGACGCACTAGGTATTAGAAATATTTACCTTGGCTCTTACACTAAGGTAAGCGGAGAAGTTGTCGACGGCGCAAGTCTTTCAGATCTTGTCGCAGCAAAAGATGCCGAACTAGACCAAGAAATGCGCAACAAACTAGACGTTACAATGTCAGCGATGCAAGTAATGGTTGATGAAGCGAACAAAGGAAACACCTTCGATGTTTTAATTGGTGAAGGCAATGCGGAAGGGAATAAAGTAATTCAAGACGTCGTGGACGCTCTTGTGGATCAAACCAAAACTATCGAAAAAATTGTTGTGGCTCTCAATCTTGAAGAGATCGAAGTTGAAGGCTCTGACAGCTTAGACAACCCAAGCGCAGTACTTTAAAAAATTGCTCAACTATAACTAACATTCAGTTTGCCATTTTGGCGCTTCTCTCCCGGGCTTAATAGCCCGGTTTTTTTGTTTATGATTACAAGCAAACCAATAACGATTTTAGGGTTTGGCAGCCTGTTAGTTGCCTCTCTTTTTTATGTAAGCACCTTTACGTCTGCGGAACATACTTCAAAAAGCGATGATTATAATCATCATCTCCCTGCCGGCTCGTTAAGTGCTTCTAATACAGGCGCTGATACGTTCCTTCAGCCTTTCAAAGGCATCGGACTAGAAGAAGGCTTAAACTATAGAGTAGGACAAGCCTTATTCGAAAAACTATGGGTATTTGCGCCTTCAAGCACCCAAGCTAGTGATGGTCTAGGCCCTTTATACAACGCGCGATCTTGTGCCCAATGCCATGTCAAAAACGGAAGAGCAAAGCTTGATTTCTCAGAGAATCTCGTGATCAATCCGGTTGGGTTAGTGATCAGACTAAACAACCCAGAGTTCGGTCAAGACCCATTTTATGGTACGCAAATACAGCCCTTTGCTTACCCCAATGGACAGGCAGAAGCTAATTTGGAGATTCACTATTCAACTCAAATGGTGTCAGTAGCCTCAAATACATCCGTATCGCTTTTTGAACCCCGATACACTCTATCATTCCCTAGCAATCACTCTCTCCATCCAAGCACACAACAATCACCTCGAATGGCAGGTGCATTAATTGGGCTAGGGCTAATTGAATCAATTGACGACGAAGACATTCTAAAATGGGCAGACCCTAATGATACGAATAACGATGGCATTTCTGGGAGACCGAATTATGTTCCCAGCAGAGATACTAATTCATCAGAACTAGGACGTTTTGGCTGGAAGTCCGGACAAGCCACGCTTGCTCAGCAAAACGCCAATGCCCTACACACTGACATTGGAGTTGGTTCGAAGTGGTTCCCTTCTGGTTATGGAGACTGTACCGAGCAACAAACTGACTGTTTGGCGCAAGCACACGGCAATACAGAACAACAAGATGGCTACGAAGCATCAGACAAAGTCATGCAAAGTATTTTGTACTTCACTTCGATGACTAGCGTGCCCAAAAGAGTGAATTTAGACGATAAAGGAATAAAAGGTCAGCAACTATTTTCCGATATTGGCTGCGCGGACTGTCACCGACCAAGTTATACTCTTGATTCAAAAATCCAAGCGCTGCCGGTTAACGAAACCATATGGCCATACTCAGACTTCTTGTTGCATGATATGGGCGAGAAGTTAGCAGATGGCTTTATAGAGCATCAAGCAAACGGCTCTGAATGGCGTACACCCCCACTTTGGGGCCTGGCATACCAAAAGCAAGTCAACCAGCAGTTACGACTATTGCACGATGGTCGAGCAAGAACCGTAACAGAAGCTATTTTATGGCATGGCGGAGAAGCTAGAAAAAGTAAAACGCAATTCGTCAATTTATCTCAGTCTGATCAGAACCACCTGATCCAGTTTGTGGAGTCACTCTAGATGACCAGTCTTTTTATGCGACATAAATCCTTTTTATTAGGGTGCTTATTTTTTACGTCTTGCTCACTCGCCAACGCCGATTGGAACTCATTCAATTCAGACGTTGTAAACACACAGATTATTCCCGGTT
>NZ_LWFH01001122.1:0-1009 GCF_001635725.1 Oleiphilus sp. HI0066 | reverse complement strand
TATTAGACCAAGGTATGGATATACCGATTGTATTTTTAACTGATAGAAGTGAAGAAATCGATCAAGGCTTTGGTTTTCGTATAGGCGCGTGGGACTACCAAACTAAGCCCATCTCTTTATCCCTCTTAGCGGAGCGACTGAAGAACACGATGCGTATTTTCAATATGCGTCGTGTTCCGATCAATAACGAGACAAAAGCTCTGCAGCCAGAGGCTGATCTTGTCATAGACCACGACCGTCAATATGTGACATGGAAAGGCAAGAGCATTGCACTCACTGCAGTACAATTTCAAGTATTCGTCACCATTGTCGATTCGGGAGCCGCCGGCTGCTCTTATGATGATCTTTGCGCATGCACCAGACAAGGCGTTGTAACGACCGGTACGATCAACTCTCACGTGAAGAACGTTCGGAAAAAGTTCAATGAAATTGACGAAGCCTTTAATGCGATTCGCAACAAGCCCGGCTTCGGCTATCGTTGGGAACTTGCTTAATGCAACGATTCGGCATTAAAGCGCAGATCAGTTTTCTTAGCCTTCTGTTACTGGTCATTCCTGTACTGACGTGGTCGTACTGGAAGGAGATTCAGCAAACCGCTATTTCTGCACAGGGCCGTGTTCAGTTGATTGAGACTAAAGCCATCGCGACAAGCTTGGTGGCCACTCAGGTCAATATCTCAAAACTGCTGGCCGGAAATGAAGACAGCGAACTAGAAAAGTACGCTCTTAGCGCTCCTACTACCTCTAGCCCTATTCGCTTAGATGGACAGTTTGATGATTGGGGTGATCAGACCTCCATCATCGAGGCGCATAATTCCAGCTTTCCTCTCTGGAGCGCTAGCACCAACATGGCAACAGAAACCAAATTTGGTTTGGCGCTCACCCAAAACGAACAATACTTGTATATTGCGCTATCAGTGCTGGATCGTAACGTACAAACACGCCAGCCCAATCACTTACGTTTAGATTATAACGATCACATTCAACTGACCTTCCGAGACCAACTCGGT
>NZ_LWFH01001121.1:0-2646 GCF_001635725.1 Oleiphilus sp. HI0066 | reverse complement strand
CCCCATCATTATGAGTGATGTGCTCTAACCAACTGAGCTATGTAGCCATTTGAGTCTTAGGACTTAGCGGTAGCCCTGCTCAAGAAGGCGCGTATTTTCTTGCTTTTACCTTGTTATGTCAACAGCTAAAAGTAAGAAAAATACATTATTTTTCTTACTTAAGTTTTTGACTAAACATTGAAGCGGAAGTGCACAACATCGCCGTCTTGAACGATGTAATCTTTTCCTTCTAAGCGCCATTTTCCGGCTTCTTTCGCACCGTTTTCACCGTTGAATTCGATATAGTCGTCATATGCGACTACTTCAGCTCTAATGAAGCCTTTTTCGAAATCTGTGTGTATCACGGCAGCTGCTTTTGGCGCAGTGTCACCGGCTTTCATTGTCCATGCACGCACTTCTTTTTTACCAGCAGTGAAGTAGGTTTGTAATCCTAGTAGTTCGTAGCCTGCACGAATAACACGATCAAGGCCTGGCTCTTCCATGCCTAAGTCTGCAAGAAACTCATCACGCTCTTCATCTTCTAGCTCTGAAATTTCAGCTTCTAACTTATTGCAGATAGGTACAACGACAGCGTTTTCTTTTTCAGCGATTTCGCGCACGGCATCGAGGTGTGGATTGTTCTCAAAACCGTCTTCATCTACGTTAGCGATGTACATGGTTGGCTTGATCGTTAGAAGACATAGCTCTTTGATGGTTTTAAGTTCGTCCTCATCTAAGCCTAATGCGCGAACTGGCAGACCTTCGTTGAGGTGAGGGAGTAATTTGCTCTCTAAAAGCGCTAGTGCTTTCTTAGCATCTTTGTCGCCACTTTTAGCTGTACGCGTGTAACGCTTTACCGCTTTTTCTACGGTATCTAGGTCGGCAAGAGCAAGCTCTGTGTTAATAACGTCAACGTCAGCTTGTGGGTTAACTTTTGCTGAGACGTGCACAACGTTCTCATCTTCAAAGCAGCGTACTACGTGCGCAATAGCGTCTGTTTCACGAATGTTGGCTAAGAATTGGTTACCTAGACCTTCACCTTTAGAGGCGCCTTCAACAAGCCCTGCAATGTCGACGAACTCCATTGTCGTTGCGAGTGTTTTTTCAGGTTCGACAATGGCTGATAGTTTGTCCAGTCGTGGGTCTGGCATGGCGACTACGCCTGCATTGGGCTCGATCGTACAGAAAGGGAAGTTCTCTGCGCCGATACCAGCTTTAGTTAATGCATTGAATAGCGTTGATTTGCCAACGTTTGGAAGTCCTACGATGCCGCAGTTAAAACCCATGGTCTGAATCCTAGTGTGTCTGGTCTTAAAAAATTGGACGTATTATATAGAGAAGGGCGAGGGTGGTCACCTTGTTGGGTGACAAAGATACGATGTTTAACTTGCTTTGAAGCTATGCAGTGCGTTCATTGCTCGAGCGGTATCTCCAGAAATGATCTCTGGCAAATATCGACTCGCTTCGTCGATGACTGCAGTGAGTTCTTCTGTTTCTTTTTTACCAAGTTTTCCGAGTACATGGCCGGTTACTTTACTTGCGTGGCCTGGATGGCTGATGCCGAGTCTTAGTCGTGAGAATTCTTTATTGCCGCCAAGTTTGGCGATGATGTCTCTAAGTCCGTTTTGGCCGCCGTGTCCGCCGCCTTTTTTAAGTTTCATTGCCCCCATTGGAATATCGAGCTCGTCATGTGCGACAAGAATTTCTTCTGGCTGAATCTTAAAAAATTGAGCAATCGCTTGAACGGCTTGGCCGCTGCGATTCATAAACGTAGTGGGAACTAAGAGGTGGATATCTTTTCCTGAGAAGTTGGCTTTACAGTAAAGGCCGTGGAATTTCTTCTCTGGTTTGAGGGTTTGAAGCGCTTGTTGTGCAAGCGCTTCTACAAAGATGGCACCCGCGTTATGGCGGGTATTTGCGTATTCGGCTCCGGGGTTACCTAAACCGACAATCAGCTTGATCTGTTGAGTCATGGCTGAATGTGCATTCCCTAGCTGGTGCCAACGTAATAAGCTCCGGTGGGGGCTTATTCGTCACCTTCGCCTTCAGCTGCAGCATCTTCTGCTTCGTCAGCAGCAGAGCCTTTCGGCTTGTGTACAGATGCAACAGAAAGGTCGTGATCTTCACCTTGCTGAAGTGCAGCAATCGTTACACCTTTAGGAAGAACGATGTCTGAAAGGTGAACGATTTGGTCCGCTTCAACTTCAGTCATGTCAACTTCGATGAACTCAGGAAGATCTGCTGGAAGACAGATAACTTCAACTTCAGTCATTTGGTGCTGGATCTTGCCGCCGCCAAGTTTAACGCCTACACATGCTTCTTCGTTAGTGAAGTGAAGTGGTACGTTAACGTGGATAGCTTGGTTTTTAGTAACGCGCTGGAAGTCAGCGTGCATTACTTCATTCGTTGCTGGGTGGCGTTGAAGATCTTTAAGAATTGCATTCTCTTCTTTACCATCGAAAGCGATAGTAAGGATGTGAGAGTAAAATGCTTCTTCTTCTAGTGCGCGGCGAAGTTTGTTCGCAGCGATAGAAAGAGAAACAGGCTTCTTAGACTTTGTGCCGTATAGGATTGCAGGTACTTTGCCTTCTAGACGACGCAGGCGGCGGCTCGCACCTTTCCCCTGGTCTTCGCGAAGTTCTGCTTCGACAGTAAATAAATCACTCA
>NZ_LWFH01001120.1:0-1193 GCF_001635725.1 Oleiphilus sp. HI0066 | reverse complement strand
CACGTTCCACCTTACTGATATGTGCATCAAGCTCTCTGATCTGAGATTCAAACTCAAAGCGCTCTACTTCAGACGCTTCTTTGACTGTCAAAACGGCACGCCATAGACCGCTCAATTCATCCCTACGTCCACCTATAAGGTTTCTTATCTGCGACGAGCTCATAGCGGGGTCGCTCAAGCGTCGAGTAAATTCCTGATTAGGACGAATAAAGGCGAAAAAAATCCAAGCAAACACCAAGGTTAAAACGATGACAGACTTTGTTGCGTCCACACCATAATCTGACCAATACGACGATGTTAAGTGTTCAACATGGTCCCCGAAATAAAGCTTAAGGGATATTGTTCCAACCCAGTAATCTCCCGAATTACCTTCAGACCAAATACTTAGAGGATAACTAACCGTAGAAGTGGGACCAGCAAGCAGGCTTTTACCAATCCGCATAACTTCGGATTCGTTTTTAGAAACGGACCAAAAGAAGTCAGCCTGAGGACGAACATGATATGTAGAATAGTCACTAGAGCTTCGGTCGAAAGGCATCGCACAGGAATACTCGATCGTATTAAGACGTGCCGAAATATATTCCAAATCATTTTGCTTGAGATTTCGCGCTAGTTGCTCACCTTCTCGGACTAGCTTCTGCTTGGCGCAACTCTCAACAAGATGTTGATATGATCTAAATTCACTTATTCCTTTGACTATATATAAAGCTGCCGTAGCGAAGAGAACGACACCAACGCTCTTGAACCAAATTTTGCTTAACAATTTTGATTCAAAAAGTCCTTCTAAGAGCGACAACACGAAAACTCCGTTTTATTAGTAAATTATTATATGTGCGTAACAACACTAACAAATAACTTCGGTCTGCTCTATCCTGAGCGCCGTTAAATAAAAGATAGACTGATATGCTCCGCTCTCAATCCTTGATATCGGCCTTGATCATCCTGTTCTTATCATTGTTTGATCAACGTGCCTACGCATCAAAAATTCAGTATGTAAATTTGAACCCGCTAATCGGCCAGCTTCCTTACGCGCACTATCCATCTGCTGCTCAAAAGCAAAGTAAAATGACGTTTGAAACCAGTGTGGCAATATCTAATTATTTCAGGCAATCGACCGTAGACCAAACAACATACGATGTTGATGGAGAAACATCGCTTATCCGAGAAACGCTTACCTATCGAACGGGCACTCT
>NZ_LWFH01001119.1:0-1486 GCF_001635725.1 Oleiphilus sp. HI0066 | reverse complement strand
ACTTGCGTCCAAGTGTTGTCGCAATGATCGAATCCGAAAATTATCATGATTTTTCCAGCGATGTCTTTTTGAAAGGGTATTTTCGATCTTACTGTCGTTTAGTTGGTTTGCATGAAGAGCGCATGGTGGAATTGCTTGAAAGACAGCTCACAGTCATCGTGGAAGAAAAGAGGCAGCTAGACAAGCAGCAAGCTGACGAAAAGCTCAAAGCAAAACGTATTCATTTGATGAAATTGACTGGTGTTGCAGGGTCGATTGTGGTGGTTTGCGCTTTACTGGTCTGGACCTTGATTGGTAGTGAGAATGAGCATGAGCTTGAACAGCGTTCAGATAGTTCGTTGGAAAGTCCAGGGGCGGTTGTTGAACCCCCGGCAGCGCCGGAGGAAGTGGCGGAAGAGAATGATTCAGTAGAGCTTGTGTTAGTTGATGAGAAACAGTCCGCTGCTGAAACCTTAGGCGAAACGTCTGCAGTAACTGATGTAGCTATTCAATCATCGAATCTAGATGCAGAAGATCAGTCTTCTGAAAGTCAGCCTGTGGATGAAGTTTCAGCGCTTTCAAATCAAGATCAACCTCAAGTCAGAGGGACAATTTCAATCACTTTTACAGGTGACTGTTGGTTTGAAATATATGATGACCAAGATAATCGTATCAGCGCTGATTTGATGCGTGATGGTCGTAAGTTTGACTATGAATTTTCAACGGCACTTCGCGTTGTTCTTGGCGATGCAAGTGTTGCGCAAGTGTTCGTAAACGATGTCCAGTACGATATTTCGTCCTATGTCAGCACAACTGGACGCGCAGAATTTACTGTAGAGTAGAGTTATGAAGTTTGAGTCGCCGATAAAGCGAAGAGTTTCCCGTCAAATTATGGTGGGTGATGTGCCTGTGGGCGGAGATGCTCCGATTGCAGTGCAAAGTATGACGAATACTGAGACCACCGACGTCCAAACGACGCTCGGGCAAATTCAAGAATTAGCCGATGCGGGGGCGGACATTGTTCGGGTATCAGTCCCAACGATGGATGCCGCCGAGTCATTTAAGTTAATCAAGCAAGGCTCGCCAGTACCTTTAGTTGCAGATATTCATTTTGATTACAAAATTGCACTTAAAGTTGCTGAATATGGGGTCGATTGTTTACGTATCAATCCCGGAAATATCGGTAAAGAAGAACGTATTCGTGAGGTCATTGCGAGTGCTAAAGACCACGGGATTCCAATCCGAATTGGTGTGAATGCAGGGTCGCTAGAGAAAGACTTGCAGAAGAAGTACGGCGAGCCAACGCCTGCTGCGCTTGTTGAGTCTGCGATGCGTCATGTCGAGATTTTGCAGAGACATAATTTCGATAACTTCAAGCTGAGTTTAAAAGCGTCTGATGTGTTCATGACGGTTGCAGCATATAGAGAAATCGCTCGATTGATTGATCAGCCATTGCACTTGGGTATTACAGAAGCGGGCGGTTTTAGGGCTGGAGCGGTTAAGTCTG
>NZ_LWFH01001118.1:0-1060 GCF_001635725.1 Oleiphilus sp. HI0066 | reverse complement strand
TTTTAGGGGGGCGATATAAGGCAGCCATGGGGCGTAATGTAGATAAATACAAACCAACCAATTCCCAATTGCCATGGTGCGGCGCAAGAACGATCAACCCTTTGTTTTGCTCTGACGCCATATCGAATAACTCTTTGCCCCGAACAGACTTAACTAAACCTAGCGCTTTCTCTGTAGGCCATTCCCACATTGCGCCAAACTCAGCAAAAAGCTTTGCGGTTTCTGTTAAGCTAGCTTTGATGAGTGCTTGTTGCTGTTCTTGTTCTAAGTCTGGGAATGCAAGCTCTACATTGACTTTAGTCACCCGCGTAAGACTAGAGTCACCGAGCCACAACGCTCGTCCAATGACACGCCCAAGCTTTTGCGTTGATGAGTAAGACAGTAACGACAGCAACTTCAAAATGCGCGTCACTAACCAAGCGATGAGTTTATCTTTCATATAATTGAGAAACAGACAGATAGAAACAAGAAATTGGCTGTGCAGTTTAGAGCATATACCATTGAATTACAGCCTATAGTCAACGCAACCGTGATAATTCGAATTTCTTTATGAGTCAAACACGCATTCTCTTACTCTGCCTATCAAAGCCTAATCAAAACGGTTTGTTACAAGGTGGCATGGAGCAGCAAATACTCAAGTTGATCGCATACTTCAATTCGCATAATGATTCGATCCTCAGTCTTGTTGCGCACCAAGCATTGTGTGAACAAGTGCCCCAACAAACCTTCTCTGTTGACAGCACGCTTTCACGCAAAAACCCCCAACTTTCTCAATCCGTACAAGAAGCCATTGACGCTTTCAAACCCGATATCATTCACTGTCATGGATTAAAGTCTGTCGAACTGATCAATGCCTTAAGGCTCTCTAGAAGCATCAAAAAACTTGTCACTATCCACGGTTTCAAAGAAAACTATCCTTCAGTGAAACACGTTGATGCAGTGATCGCAGTTAGTCGTGACATTCAAACACAACTACAAAAACAAGCCGTCACCAGCACCTGCATTGAGAATGGCATAGATCTTTTTAGCGGGGATTCAGGCATCTTGCGGGCCGAACTAA
>NZ_LWFH01001117.1:0-1192 GCF_001635725.1 Oleiphilus sp. HI0066 | reverse complement strand
AATTGGAGCGGATATGTCGTCTTTTAGCGCTTTTAAAAAATTCAGCATTTCCTGTCTTGAACTACTGTCGAGTGCGGACAGAGGTTCATCCATGAGTATTAGGCTTGGCTGACTCAATAGTGCGCGTGCGATGTTGACGCGTTGTTTTTGTCCGCCTGAAAGTTGCGAGGGGAGTTTGTCGTTAAGCTCAAATAAAGCGCATTTTTCGATAACGCTCGAAAGTGTTTCATCATTTATGTTTACGCGCTGATATTTCAGATTGAATACTAGGTTTTCGTATACAGTTAGATGCGGCAATAGGCGTGCATCTTGGAATATATAGACGAGATTGCGCTGATGGCTTGGTACGAATGTGTTCGATTTTGAGTCTTGCCAGATGATGTCATTGACTAAAACGCGGCCATTTCCTTTTTCAAGTCCAGCTATGCATCTCAGAAAAGTGGTTTTGCCGCAACCCGACGGGCCGAAGATAGCGGTAAGCCCAGAGTTCGACAGTGACTCGTTAATAGTTAAGTGAAAGTTTTCGCGATTGAGGCGCAGATTGATATCGATACTCATGTGCTGCGACGCTCTTTAGAATTCTGTTGAAGATAGGCTAAGCACCAGACAACGCAGAAAGCGAAAATAACGAGCCCTAAGGACAAGGTATGGGCTTGTTCGAAGTTCAATGCTTCCACATGATCATAAATGGCAATTGAAAGTACGCGAGTTTCTTCAGGAATATTTCCGCCAATCATCAAGATCACGCCGAACTCTCCAAGAGTGTGCGCAAAGCTAAGAATTGCCGCGCTGAGAATTCCTGTTTTGCCCAACGGAAGTGCGATGCTCTTGAAGCGAGTAAACGGGCTTGCTCCCATTGTTGCGCCTAGTTCAAGTACGCCTTTATCAATGCTAGAAAATGCGTTGTAAATAGGCTGAACGGCAAAGGGTAAGGAATAGATTATTGAGCCGAAGACGAGCCCCCAAAAAGTAAATACAAGACTGCCAAATCCTAAGGATTCAGTGATGACACCAATCGCTCCATCAGGGCTCAATAGTAGAAGTAGATAAAAACCTAATACTGTTGGAGGTAAAACAATTGGTAGAGTAATGATCGACAGAGCTAGTGGCTTGAGCCGGCTATGTGTTTGGCTTAACCACCAAGCTAGCGGTGTAGCGATGATTAATAGAATTGCCATGCTGATGAATGCAA
>NZ_LWFH01001116.1:0-873 GCF_001635725.1 Oleiphilus sp. HI0066 | reverse complement strand
GAAAAAAAATATCCGGACGGATGGGAAACGGTCAAGCCATACTTACGTAAAGTTAAACAGCCCACTGACTAGTTGTGGCGATAGCCTTATGCTCTGCAAGCCTAGCTGTAAACGATCTTGCTTTAGCCTGCGTTAATTTGGCTTTACGCTAACTCGTTTAGGGTCCGTCCAGATTTCTTGATCAACATTTTGACATAACTCGGGATGGTCAGGCGCGTGAAAGGTTGGATCTAGTCCAGCCTTTCTCTGCTTTATGTAGTCTTTCGTGAGCTTTAAAACAATCCCAGAAAGCAAAGAAATCGATACCAGGTTAATAATGGCCATTAAACCCATCGATGCATCGGCAGTGTTGAATACGGTCTCAACGCTTTGTATCGAACCCCAAATAACCATTGCAATTAAACCAATCCGTATACCGATCAAACCTTTTGTCGATTGCACCCCAAGAAAAATCATTGCATTTTCAGCGTACGAGTAATTGCCAATTATTGATGTGAAAGCAAAGAAGAAAATGGCGACAGCAATAAAAATGAAACCGGTTTCGCCTATATGCTGTGCGAGGGCTAACTGAGTTAATTCAACGCCACTGGGCCCAACACCTGGCTGATAAATACCAGACAACAAAATAACGACGGCTGTCGCGGTGCAGACGCAAATGGTATCAATAAATACGCCAAATGCTTGGACAAAACCTTGGCTAGATGGATGATGTGGCACAGGAGTCGCGCTTGCAGCGATGTTGGGCGCCGATCCCATACCGGCCTCATTTGAAAATAGTCCGCGTTTGATCCCATTTAGGAGAGCAACCATCACGCCGCCCGTTACGCCGCCAACTGCTTCTTGAATCCCGAAGGCGTTTTTAACAATGCTCAA
>NZ_LWFH01001115.1:0-1517 GCF_001635725.1 Oleiphilus sp. HI0066 | reverse complement strand
AAATCGATTTTGGAACATCGTTGATCATGTTTGGTTTTGCCAGCCCTAAACGTCTAAAACAATGCGGCATCATCGGAATGAACCGCCGCAATGTCCAGCTGATTGCAGAGAACAACCCTCGCCAATTGTATCCCCTTGTCGACAATAAGTTGAAAACCAAACAACTTTGTCTGAAGTCTGGTATTGCGACGCCTGACCTACTTGCCGTGTTCCGCGCGCAATATGAGTTACGAAGTTTGGAACCAACATTAAAAGGGCTCGAGGGTTTCGTTATCAAACCTGCGCAGGGCAGTGGTGGTAAAGGAATTTTGGTAATTATTGATCGTAGAGGCGATCACTTCATCCGTACAGATGGCTCTGAAATTGATAGTAATCATGTACATCGTCATATCTCCAATATTCTAAGTGGTCTTTATAGCTTGGGCGGACGAAATGATGTGGCCATTGTCGAATCTCTAGTTCAATTTGATCCGTGCTTTGAAGGTATGAGCTATAAGGGCGTCCCGGATATTCGTGTGATCGTTTACAAGGGCTATCCGGTGATGGCGATGACGAGATTGTCCACGCACTCGTCTCACGGCAAGGCTAACTTGCATCAAGGGGCTGTTGGTGTTGGTTTATCCATCCGTAATGGCAGTACGTTGCGTGCAGTTATGCGCGACAACCCAGTGACCTTTCACCCTGATACAGGCAAAGATCTCACGAAGCTTAATATTCCGCGATGGGATGACTTGCTGGCTTTGTCGGCGCGTTGCTATGAAATCACGAATCTTGGTTATTTGGGTGTCGACCTAGTCTTAGACAAAGACTTAGGCCCCTTGCTGATGGAGTTGAATGCGCGACCAGGTCTAGCTATTCAATTGGCCAACGGACAAGGCTTGCTGCCACGCATTAATGCCGTTAATGCGA
Organism: Oleiphilus sp. HI0066; assembly: GCF_001635725.1. Classification (NCBI taxonomy): domain Bacteria; kingdom Pseudomonadati; phylum Pseudomonadota; class Gammaproteobacteria; order Oceanospirillales; family Oleiphilaceae; genus Oleiphilus; species Oleiphilus sp. HI0066. The sequence continues at coordinate 608 of NZ_LWFH01001115.1, read as the reverse complement.
TATCTGCGCGCTACGATCATTCTATATCTGAGAGAGTGTTATTCAGTCAGAATGAATTCGATACCTAGCCAACGTACTATCCCTGGAGGCTTAACAGATTTTGTTAGGACGCTTTAGGGATTTGTTGCGTGACGCAATGAATATTACCGCCGCCTAATAATATTTCCCGTCCACCTTTTATTCCCGTGACCTGATAATCAGGAAACGCCTGTTGAAGAACTTCAGCGGCTTGAGCATCTGTTTTTGGATCTAACAACGGGAAAATGATTTGTTGGTTGGTGATTAGAAAATTGGCATAACTTGCTGCAAGTCGCACGCCTTCATAACGAGATTCATGCGGCTCGGCGTCGAAGCTATCCGCTTCTTCTCCACTCATAAATAAGGGGCCGGGCATTGTGATTTTACGGATCGTTATGGTCCGACCTTGTGCATCAGGATGAGAGTTGAGAGCACGTTCAGCTAGTCGTGAAATCTCATATTGAGGATCAGATGGATCGTCACACCACGTTAAGACTACCTCACCCGGTGCTACGACATGCAGTATGTTATCGATGTGTCCGTTAGTGTCTTCATCGGCATAGAGCCCTAAAGGTAGCCAGAATACAACG
>NZ_LWFH01001114.1:0-1243 GCF_001635725.1 Oleiphilus sp. HI0066 | reverse complement strand
TTCATGGAAGACACCACAGGCTTCTTACCTGGGCGCGAACAAGAGTCGATGGGTATCGTACAGGCAGGTCGCGCGATGCTAGATGCGATTGTTGATTTGCGCACCCCGCGCTTCTTAGTGATCCTACGCAATGCCTTTGGTGGTGCATATGCCTCTTATAACAACTATCCAACCGGTGCAGATTTCGTTATTGCTCTGCCATCCACGCGCGCAGCTGTGATGGGGCCAGCCGGTGTCGAGTTCGTTTACAAGAAGGAGCTTCGTGCTATCCGCGCAGCCGTAAAATCTGGAGACGAAAGTGCCGAATGGGGTGCAGAGCAAGAAGCCATTCTGGCGAAACGCTACGAAGACGAATTGATGAATCCAAACGAAGCCTTGAGCCTTGGATCGATCTCTCAAATTGTCATGCCCAAAGACCTGAGAAAAGTACTCTGTGAAAACATGAGCTTCCACCTTCGCCACTACAATGCTGAACCTATGCGATCTGTTCAGCGCGAATTTTTCTAATCGGTCTCTGGAATAGGTTTCAACACATGACTAATGCAACGACTACCAACCATTATTTAAATAATGCACTTATCCATGAAGATCGACGTCTAAAAAAATCGTCCTCAAAATGGGTACGCAGCTTTGATTGCCGTAAACTTCGCCCATTGATCATTTGCCGTGGCCCGATCAGAAAAGAAGCCATGGATGTATTTACAGAAATGGGCATTGATGTCTTCGGTATTTTATTGTCCGAGAAAGACAGCGTCGTATATCAGAATGCCCTCGCTCCTGAGTTACGTCAGTTGGAAGATTCTTCTCGCGTTCACCGAGTACCCGACTATACCGGTGCCGATAAAGCTGAGCGCGAAGCACGTATTCAGCAAATCATTCAAATAGCGCACGAAAACGACTACAACGCGATCTTTGCCGGTTATGGTTTTATGGCCGAAGACGAAACTATGGTCGCCGCGATGGAGAGCGCAGGCCTCACGTTCATTGGCCCATGTTCGCGTACCGTACACGATGCGGGCTTGAAGGACGAAGCGAAGCGCACTGCACTCAAAGTTGGGGTTAGCGTGACGCCGGGTATTGATAACGCAACAGCCATTACCCTATTGAAAAAACATCCTGACGAAGCTGCGCTATTGGCACTCTGCGAACAAGAAGCGCTAAATGTAGACGTTGCTGTGCTCAAGCAAACTGAGTCGATGGAAGACAAAGCTGACCTAGTACTTGCAGCAGGCTACAAAAAAGG
>NZ_LWFH01001113.1:0-1509 GCF_001635725.1 Oleiphilus sp. HI0066 | reverse complement strand
AATCATTTTCTTACATAGCAGAACAAATCAGCCACTTGACCGACTCGTCTGACGAACAAGCCGCAAACAACTTTAGCTCCCAAGCCCAAGAGATCCATAACTCGATTTTCAATTCCATCGTGGCGTTTCAATTTTACGATCGATTATCACAACGACTTGATCATGTGAAACGTGACCTAGGCTGGCTGAGCGAATTGGTGTCAGCCCCTAACAGCGCCAACAATCCAAGCGCATGGGAAAAACTGCAAAACGACATTAAGTCGAACTATTCTATGGAAGAAGAGCGACTCATGTTTGAACACATTATGAATGGAGCCTCAGTGAATGAGGCGCTCGAAATATATCGCCATCATTTCGAAAAGACCGATGAAGACGATAGCGATGATGAAGTCGAACTATTCTAATATTTCGACCAAGTCGCCTAACGATATAAGTCCCTCGCCACGCTGAACTAAATTCTCACCAAAGCACGCGCCAAATTGATTCAAGCGGTACTGCGCTAAAGTCTTTAAGGGCTCCTTATTAAACACCCCCCGTTCGTCCAAGGTAATCATACTGCAGCGTGAACATGGCTTAGCGACATCAAACTCGATCTCCCCTATCTTGATTCGGCGCCATTCCGATTCTTGATATGATTCACTCCCACTAATCACAATATTCGGACGAAAACGATTCATTGCCACCGCATTTTCCAACCTCGAATTCAGATCGAGCAATGACTCCTCACTACACAAAAGAATTGGAAAACCATCAGCAAAACTGACTCGTGCTGATTCCGGTGAAAAATCAGGATCAACCTGTCGATAGGTGCTTGAAGGCATGAAGATTAAACGGACAGACTCATTCAAATACACGGATAATCGCTTATCAAAGTCTTTCGATGACATCGCCAAAGCATCAACACTATCCGACCACACTTCAGCCATCACTGGAACATCAAACTCAGAAAACAGTAATACTGTCTCTATGCCATCGAAATTCACTGACAGCGTGCTTTCACTTACTAAAGCAGAGACTAGTGCCATTTTGGGGTGCGTTCTTTGAGTGACATGCTTTCCTTGATCATTGATGACCATAAAACGCCTATCCATATGTGGCCCGAACGCGTCTAAGCTCATCGACTGGTGCGATAAACCGCAAAACGATTTAACAGGATAAGAAAACAGACCAGAGACAGTAATCATCAAGAAACTCGCGCAAAAGCTCAAAACTATAATGCGACTTGGCTAAGAAGAACAAGGCGCAAGTATAAATTGTGTAAACGGCATGACTAAACAGAGATACAGGAATATCAACAATTAAGACATTGAGCTAAGCGATGGATAAGCTTTCTTCGGGCGCGGCAAACCTTGAGGAAGTTTAGTAACAATAAACGACGATAGGTTTAACAAAGTCATAAGAAAATTTGGAGCGGGAAACGAGATTCGAACTCGCGACCCCGACCTTGGCAAGGTCGTGCTCTACCAACTGAGCTATTCCCGCTTAGGAAGGCTTTGAAAAAACTCTGTA
>NZ_LWFH01001112.1:0-7853 GCF_001635725.1 Oleiphilus sp. HI0066 | reverse complement strand
TGTGCAATTCCAAAACATCCATATAAAACTGAGTTTTTATAATTACATGCGCTAGATACTTACAGAAGATAAATTAGCTCATCAAATTCCATTTCTTGAAGCTAGTCACACTTCCACCAAGATAAACCCGAGATAAAAACTCCCTGAAATTGATAACACATCATATAAATCGAGCACATCTCATCAAATATTTATGACAGAGCAATCAACACAGATCACTACAAAACTTTGACATCACAAAAAATAAAACGACTGCGGCACACAACTAAAGAGCGCCTATCAGCCATATGGGAAAATTCGGTGACTTTTATAAAGCCTTATGCAGTCTAATGCAGGATAAGGGAGATATGGCCTTACCCCAGTTCTTTGTAAATCAATCACTTACAAACAACGCAACCTCTCATAATAATGGGGTCCCAGGTTCGAATCCCGGTGTAGCCACCAATTATTCCAAAGGCCTAGTTCACTGAACTAGGCCTTTTTTATTTCCCGTGCGGGAGTTTTGCGGGATCCTCGAATCCGAATTACCGTCAGCGACGGTGTCGAATGTATTGGTTCAAAAGCCATCTTCTCCACTGCATCCATGAGCTCCTGAATTTCAGGCACTGAGTAGTGCGTAGTGATATTGCCTCCGAGTTTAAAATGGCAATCCTCTCGCTCGCATTCTTCGTTATGTCGCCTGGAAGAATAAACACCGAGGTTTGCAACTCTGGTATTTCAAATTCCCAATCCCAGTTTAGCTGACAGACCTCTTGCTCCCTGCAGCCGACATTAACTTTCCACAAACACATCTCACGAAGGTGTTCAAGCAGCCCATCAAAAAGCAGATTCTGCTCCTCCCAAGTTATTGGGTTTGGCTGCCTGCCATCCCTCCAACCTTGAAAGATAAGTATGGGAGGTGACCCCAACCACGTTAAGCCCGCCACTTCCTGGCGGCAAGATTGGGTATCTGCTTAAAGAAAAACTTCGGCTCACAGTTGAAGATTTAACATCTTGCTTTCGCCGAGCTTCGACGAAATATCTCAGATCTGACGCTGTTCAATGCCACCAATAAAAGGATTCAGCACTCTCAAATTCTGTACATCACACGCAATTCTTTATTATGCGCATGCTCATTCAGATAGTGCGCTGCGGCTTGCCCGAACTGGTTCGCGCACCGCAACCAAATAAATCGATGCTCAGGTAACGAGAAAGTAGTAAATAGAACACAACTTGAATATTCGGGCTAACATAGAAAAGTCGAAGTGCTCAACGAACGGAAAAAAAAGCTCTGATAAATTTATTCAGCTTTAGACATTTCGGCCAATTTCGTTTCGAGATATTCCATTACCCAAGGTGTGAAAGCAGGCCAGCCTGTTCTTATGGCTTGATTTACTCGGTATATTTAAGTCGTAACGTCTGCAACAGCTATGCCTGTGCGTCAATTAGATCAATGATCTGATACGCTATAAGCTGTTTAGATAGCGATACCAGCGATTCACTAATACTTTGGCCTGTTCGTCTAGCGACACATCATCTTTTAATCTTCTGTATACCGCTAACGCCTGTTCATTTCGACCTAGTTTAAATAAAACATGCCCCAAAGATAAATTGAGGTAACGCTGCTGATCCTTGCTTGATCTCTTCAAACCGATTTGCAATGCTCTAGCTGCATTCTCATAGTCTTCCATTTCAATATATGCATGGCTTAGCGCTTGAGCTGAGTTCGGCGTTGTTGCGGTCAATATCGCTTTCTCTAAATAAGGGATTGCCCTGTCTACTTGTTTCGCATCGAGGTGTGCTTGTGCGAGCAAGCTATAGTTCTCGGCCGTATACCAAAGTATGAAGTCTTTAAAACCTGCTTCAAGAACTTCCGCTGCTTTATGCGGATACCCTCTAGTGATAAGGCGATACGCCAAATCACTCAACTCTTGAGTCTCATTCAACAACTGGTTTTTGTAAGCATATTCGAGAGTTCCCAAAGCATTGTCTTCTTGTTCAAGTTCGTCGTATAGCCCTGTTAATTGTAATACGTATTTTTTCTTACCAGGATAAAGCGTGACCATTCTTTTTAGTAATTGAATACCTTTCCCATAATCTTTTTGAATCACATAGCTCGCTAGTAGCAACTGCAAATGATATTCGACAGGCGTTTCACTCTGAGCCACTGCCCGCTCAAAGCTTTTGACCGCTTCCTGATACTCTTTAGCCTGTATATAGGCATTACCTAAACGAATAAACACAGCAGCATTCAATTCATCCTTCTTTGCATGCTCCAACCAAGATTGTAGATAACGAATAGACAGAATTAATTGATCTTCAGAAAGATAAAGTTGAGACAAGTCATAACGCAACTTTTGCTGATTTTCATGAACCAGAGCGCTCATGTTATGAGCTAATTCCAGTAGCTCAATTGCCTTAGTATTTTCATTGCGGCTGACATAAATATAACCCGCCGTTTTCAAGACGACGGCCGTTTCATAGGCGTTCTTCTGTACGCGAATGATCAATCGATTAAGTTTCTCAAACGCGCCATCAATATCGCCTTCATCAATACTACCTTGCACATCAACTAGTAAATTGTAGGTGCCTTTTGACACAAGGGATTTTTTACTAGCAGAGCCTTCACTTCCGCCCGCAGCAACACTTGGAGGCATTTGAAAATCGGTCGCAAAACTTACATGCGACAACCCAGTCGAGATAAAGAACGTGAGCACCAGAGATAAACTGCGATGCCGTAAAATGGATCGGTTAGAGCTGAAATACATACTTACGCTCAACAACACGCGTAGCTTGCGCTTGACCATTGACCAAACGAGGCAGGTATTCCCATCGAGCTACCTCCTTCAACACGACACGATCAAAAATTCTTGGAGGGGAAGATTCAACGATTTCAACGTCAGTCACCTTGCCTTCTGCAGTTACTATATAATTAAATACCACCCATCCTTCTATTCGCCTTCGTTGAGCTTTAGGAGGATAAGTAAGTGTGCTTTCTCTCACTGCAACCAATTCTCGGCTATTTCCTAGACTTGTCGTTGCTTCATTGTTAATGCCTTCAAATGAAAGCTCTGCCAACGAAATAGGCGCCTCGATGGCAACTTCATCAGCGAACAATGGCATCTCAATCGATAGCTTTTGATTTGCAATATCAGGAAGCATTAGAGCGGGAGGTGCGATTTGCGGCTGCTCAGGAATCTCGTCTGCCAACTCTCGCCTTTCTTCCTCAGGGGGTTCTGAATCTGAATTGGTTTTAGCCCTCAAAAAATCTACAACTAGTAAGGTTTTGGAAGATGTAGGCTGGTGTATCGAAGGTTCAATCAATTTTGCCATCAACCAGAACAAGCATAGGCATACAGCCATGCCTAACGGCAAAAGCACAGCAATACGAGCAAGCATATTATTGGCTGCCTTTGGCGGCAGCGATCGCTATATTCTCGACGCCAGCCAGCTTAATCTGATCCATCACTTTAACAAGCAGCCCAGTCTGAGAGAATTCATCTGCTTGAATCACTACACCGCTTTCTGGGCTTTCAAATAATAAGCGCTCAACATTTCGACGCACCGCTCTCGGATCGACTTGGCGACGATTTATCCAAATCCGATTATCCTGTGTAATCGCCACCATGATTGAATTATTGTTCTGGATTTTGGTGGACTCAGCTTCTGGTCGATTTACTTCAACCCCCGCTTCTTTCACAAATGAAGTCGTAACGATAAAGAAGATTAACATGATAAATACGATATCCAACATGGGGGTCATATCGATTGCGTTTTCGTCTTCATTGTCACTGGAATTCAAATAAGGAAGCTTAATATTCATGCTCGTTTTAACTCTGTTAACTAACGCTTAATTGCGCCGTAAGTGCTTCTTGCCTTGATCTAGCGAGTCGATCAATCCTAGCTATTAATAGCAAACCAACAATTGCAACTGTCATTCCTGCCATCGTTGGAATCGTTGCCTTCGAAATACCTGCCGCCATAGAGCGAGCATTCCCTGTACCACTGTATGCCATTACGTCAAATACACTGATCATCCCCGTTACAGTGCCAAGCAAGCCCAACAGCGGACATATCATCACCAGCCCGCGCAAAATCCAGAGATGGAGCCTTAATTGATGTTTAAATCTAGCAAGCATCGCCTGCCTAACGCGATGCGCGATCAAGCTACCTTTGTCTTGTCGCGCTTGCCAGCGCGAGGTGATTTGGTCCCGCTCACTCTTATAAGATAGGGTTAGAAACCATAACCTTTCGGCAGCTAAGACGATCATAATCATTGCCACAATCGAAATCAGCCAAAGAACTGGCCCACCCTGTTCGAATAGACTAGAAATGGGCTGTATAAATGGCCACCGCAAGGCTTGCATAAAGAGCATTGTGAAATCCATGGATGACTACTTGCCGTCTTCGATTCGACTAACTTGGAGAGAAGTACCCTCTAAAGTCTGAGCAACCAGCGACAAACTTTCTTGACTCAAGATCAACAGTAAACCTTTGACACGGCTCACGACCAAGCTATGACCAAACAACAAGGGAATGGCCACAATTAGTCCAAGAACCGTCGTAACCAACGCTTGAGAAATCCCGCCCGCCATTAGTTTTGGATCTCCCGTTCCGAACAAGGTAATGGCCTGAAAAGTCGCAATCATTCCTGTTACAGTTCCCAATAGACCCAGCAAAGGTGCAACGGTCGCTAGCAACTTAATAAAGCCTGTTCCTCGATCGAGCGATGGCGCTTCGCGCAACACCGCTTCATTTAACTTCACTTCCAGACCTTCGTACTTATCATGCAGTTGTTCCGCACCAAGATTTTCCGTCGCCAAGAGATGCTCATTTCCGACCGCTAATACCCGGCCTAGAGGGTTTTCTTTGCAAATAGCTTCCGGATTGCACAGTTGCTGCCAAACCTTTGCATGCTCCTTCGAGAGATAGAACAAACGCCATGCGGTAAAAGCCAAGCCGGTAAGGCCAAGCAAAATAATGACGCCACCCACATAACCCCCTTGACGAACGCGATCTGCTAGCGAAGCTTTCTTCTCGATCTGCGCCAGCAGCTGGCCACGAGTTGGATCAATAATCACGTTGAACAGACCAGCCGAAGATGTTCCAACTGGCGCCTTCTCCTCTTCCACCGATGCAAGAACTTGCAGACGTTGTTGCTTCGCTACATAGCTAAGGAACTGTGTATCTGTGCGCGCAGTAAATGGCCCCATACGCAAAACGGAAGTCGTAATTTTCTCTCCATTTTGCTGATACACATCTGCCGGATAGTTCGTGACTTCACCTGATGCTTGAATATCCTTCAGCAACACGAACCACAAGGCTTTCAAATCTTTGATTTCAGGTAAAGACTTACTTTGGAGTAAAGACGGTAAAGTCTGCCTCAAATCTGGATATTGGGTAGAGTTAAGAGACGCATTGATGTCTTGTTGCGTATCACTGGCAACCTGCCTTGCCACAGAAAACAAATCTTTTAAGTGATGAGCACGTTCTTCTAGTTGCTCGCTTAATGCCTCAAGATTTTGCGCCTCTGCCATTACCGTTTTCTGCAGCGCATCGTATTGAATTCTGGCCTGCTGCTCTTGTTTACGCATATCGGCAAGCTTAGTAGCTTGTTCATTCTTTTCGGCTAAAAACGCCTTTTCTCGCTCACGATGAATAGCCGCTTCATTAGTCTTATCTAGGTTCAATTGAGTCAGCAAGATATCTAAGCTAGTTTCATTATCAGTTTGAGCGTTGGCACTGATACACACCAGCATGGCGAGAAACACACAGCTGCGCTTGAGCAACTTATCCTGTACCAACTTCCTCAGAAGACGGGTGTTGATTTTCAAATTAATCAAACGCATTATTTCGCACTTCCCTCTGTCGCCTTAACTTCATGCCCTTGCTGTTCGATCACTTGCTTATGAGGCAAAACAGGTAAATTTAAAAGCGTTGGTGAAACTTGTTCATTCGCCATTGAGATACCATCACTAATTGAATCTGAATAGCCGTCCAAAGATTGCCATTTTGATTTTTCTCGATCCCATAGACCTTGTCGCAAACCATCTGAGGTCTGGTAGTAAAGCCCAATTCGGCCAAGCCTAAGTATTTGAACAAGTGTCTCTCGACCATCCAAAGATAATTCCTGAGCATAAGTCTCGAGCGTATAACCAAAGTCTCGTTCAATTTCATAGGCATCGAGCACCTGACGATATTTGTTGGGCAAAGACAAATCTGGCGCGCTGATCATTTTGCGCAGCGCTTTAATCCTCGCGCGACGTTCTACGAGTAAAAAAGGTAAGTCCTTTTCAATACTCGCTTCTAACGCATCAATCATGTTTAACAACAAAGGAACCAAAGCTGTTTCAGTTTCAGATAAAGTTAGCATCTGCTTGCGTAAAGACGCTTTTTGTTCGCTTTGGCGCGATTGCATCACCTCAAGATGGGCGATGTTCTTCTGGTAGCGCGCTAGCTGTTCGTAGGATTCACGATATGCATCGAGCAACTCTTCAGTTTGTTCAGCAAGCACATCGATTTTTTCCTGCGATATTTTTCCAGAAATATTCGCGGCCTTTACAACTTGTATATTCGCATCAAATTTGCGGACAAGGTTCGAGTCGCTAATTGTGTTTTGCCCACGACTCGGCGACGCACTTACCAACAATGAGATCGCAAACAAAGGCAAGAGCAATGAACTCAGCCTCGTGCTTAGGTTTAGATTAATCAGCATGTTTACACCGTTATTTGGCTGAAGTGATTTCCCCAATGGGCGTTTGGCCATTCAGGAATTGAGACTGAGCTGAGTGCCAAAGCATGAGCGTCAATGTGATACAAAGAACCAGTACCAGAGGTAACAAAAAAGTACCTGCCATCCCGGCTTAAAGCGACACCACTCGCGTCAAAAATTTCTATTGAACTAATAAACTTACGATCTCGAGAATCCCAAAATGTGATGAGATTGCCTCGGGGACAAGTTATAGCAGTGACACCCGTTTCAGGATGAATACAAATGCTTGCAGTGTATTGATTCATTTTCCAATGGGTCTGATCGTCATCCGACTTAACCAACTGAATCTCTCGCTGCCCTTTTTGAAAGCCAACCACCGGCGGGAATTCTCGCTTACCTTTGTACTGAAGTGCCAACCCCACCGTGTCATCACTACCGACTGCCACATGCCGAATACTTAGACGCCGATCGGGCAAATCAAAGTGATCGAGTTGCTCCCCAGAGCTACTGTCTAGATAACTCAACTTAGGGTGCATCTTCGCAAGATTGAGCGACTTCCGGCCACTTTCTGGATGCGTTTGTATACCTCCATTTGCAATCACTAGCGTCCGCTTATCACTGAGCAAGTGAATCTCGTGTGGCCCCTGTCCACCGCTGTCATATTCTTCCATTTGTTGCGCACTCTCTATGTCATAAACGGCAATAACGCCACGCTGTTCTTCGAAAGCATTCTGCGTCGCAAAGAAATAACGCCCATCGTCAGATATACAGCCGTGGCCATTAAAGTGTCGCCCCTCTCGAGGGAAGAAATGCGAAATAGATTCACCATTTTGAGCATTAAACGCTCGTGCCGGTGCTTCGGGATCTCTGGAAATCCCAACCATTGTATTGCTTGCTGAGTGGGTTGTTATGCTATGGCACGCAGAGGGTGTTGAAGTCCGAAAATATTCATTGCCCCCCAAGTTCATCGCACTAACGAAGTGTTGATTCTTGTGTTTGTGGGCAGTCAAAAAGAGTTCACTACTTCCCCCCCTCTTTGATGAACCCAAACCTACATATGCTAAAGAAACTGCAGTAAGCCCCAAACCACCAGCAAACAGAAAGCGTCGTCGACTTGGACTAAATGTTGATTTCATAAAGTGAAAATACTAGATAATTAAAA
>NZ_LWFH01001111.1:0-50968 GCF_001635725.1 Oleiphilus sp. HI0066 | reverse complement strand
AATACGTCTGGGACATATCTACGCTGAGTACACTACATGCACCACCGAGCGCAGCATGCAAACTCACTACACTTGTATAAGAAAATAAATTTAGAACCTTCTTGCCCTTTGATTCTGACTTTATCCATCGGCGTATTGCGCGATGATCAAGGAACAAACCGGTGTCCAAATAGCGCCCGATATTCACTTTGATACGCGCACCATTCTCACAAACTACAAAACCCTCTCCTTCGACATGCTCCTTCTCGTACTGCGACACGCCTTTTTTCACGCTTCGCTGCTTAACAAATATTTGATTTACTGATACTTCGCAGGTATCCGCAATGGTTTTAAGCCCCTCACTCAGACGCTCTAAGGATACTCGTTCATTGACAGATTTTGGAGGCGCGTATTCTTGAATGTATAGATAGACTTCACCTTGCTCACTTTCATAACGGTCGATTGCAAAGGCAAATTCTGGCATGTCTGCATCATAGAGGCGGTAACAGGAAATATCGTTTTTTGCAGCCCACTTAGAAAACTGTTTTTGATTTTTCTTTAAGCGATTGGCGAGCATTGCAGCACGCTCTTGATTTGCTACACGCCACAAAGAAGGGTTCTGAAGATATTCTTGTGAACTCAGCCAAGGCGTCTTAAAACGGTTGTCCGCATTAAGGTCAAACAATAGTAGAGCAACATCTAAGGCTCCATTAACAAACTTGTAGCGCTTAAAATAACGCCAACCCAAGGCTTTTTCTAATTTCTCGTTGCTTGTAAAAACACCTGCTCTCCAGCCATGAAAATATTCGTCGAATTTATCACCAAGATCGCGATATAAAGCCATTAGAGTTTCGACTTCTCCGAGCCTTTCCCCATAAGGAGGGTTTGTCAGCAACAAACCTTTCTCAACATTGGGAGGCAACTCTAAATCTGAAACAGACTTCTTCTCAACATGAATAAACTCATGCAAGCCAGCCCTTTTAATGTTTTCCCATGCAACCGAAATCACACGAGCATCTGCATCATATCCAATAATTTTATTATTAAACGCTTCTCTACCAGTTGTTGCGCGCTCATTGGCTGACGCGACCAACGCCCCCCATTTACGTGAATCATGCTTGACCCAATAATCAAAGCCCCACTCTTCACGAGATAATCCAGGGGCACAATCCATCGCCATCAAAGCAGCCTCGATACAGAATGTTCCCGAACCGCACATAGGATCCAAAAACGAAGCATTATCTGAGCAGACATCTCCCCAACCTGCTTGCATCAGTAATGCGGCCGCAACATTCTCGCGTAATGGCGCAGCGCCCTTGTCTATTCGATATCCACGCTTGTGGAGACTTTCCCCCGACAAATCCAAGCTGATGCTGAGCACACCTTTACTTAACTTAGCAGCCACCCTAATTTGAGGATTATCTTTATCGACATTTGGCCGCTCTCCAACAACATCACGAAAGTAATCAACAATAGCGTCCTTGACCTTAAGAGCGCCAAAGGCGGAATTTGTTATGTGCTTATTAGTGCCTGAGAAGTTAACAGAAAATGTATTGTCGACCCCAAAATGAGATTGCCACGGAATACGCGCAGCGTGACTATATACATCTTCTGCTTTATCGATTTTTCCGCTTGCCAGCTCAACAAACACCCTGTTCGCTATGCGAGACCAAAGCAATATTGTGTAGACCTGATCTAGCTCCGCGCTTAGCTCGACACCTGCAGAAACCGGCTTGCACGACATCAAACCTAAGGTGTTTAGCTCCTTTTCCAGAAGATACTGCATACCCCTAGGGCAAGAAACAAAGACATTCATAATACAATCCCAACACAAACAAACGTTTAAGGGTAAACCCGCAACATTTTGAAAACTTTCAAGGCAAGCTCATACAAAGGTAAAAACTGACTTATACCAACTAATAATATTTAGTTACTTTAATAGCTAAAAACATTTCTATACTTTTGAACAGATGCTTTGGTACTGTATTTAAAGCATTAAAAAGCCGTTCTTGCTAAGCGCGCTTAAAAGCGCAACGCTCAAACTTTTCTTCATGTAACTGAAGAAGTATTAAGGAGTTCTGACACAATCTAAGCTGCGACAATTTAAGCAGCGATAAAGCGAATTACAAAACACCTTGTAAGTGTATTTGAGACTTAATGTTAACGTCTCGATACGCTTATTCAGCAGATTCAAAAAGAGGTCCACTCAATGAAAAGACAGAAAAGAAACCCAATGCAACGTGCATATAATAGAGGTTATCAAGCTGGCATTTCTGGAAAATCAAAATCTCTATGTTCTGGGTATTCCGAAGACGCGCAACAAGACTGGCTTAATGGATGGCGAAACGGCCGCGAAGACAACTGGGACGGATTAACTGGCGTCTCAGGCATCCACAGACTCCCTAACGTTTAAAAATTCCGAGCTTTTAACAAGCAAGGGACTTAGTGCCCTTATAATAGCCCGCTACAGCGGGCTTTCTTTTACTTCCCAAAACGAATTGCTTCCACGGAATCCTTAACCAATTTAGGACCTTTATATATCAAACCACTGTAGATCTGCACAAGCTTCGCACCCGCTTTTATTTTTTCCAGAGCATACTCGCCTTCAGATATTCCACCCACCCCAATAATCGGCAGATCGTCGCCTAACTCCGCATAAAAAGCTTGTACTACTTCTGTTGAACGTATCCTTAATGGCGCACCACTAAGACCACCTGCTTCATTTACAAATTGACTATTAGGAACAGAAGAGCGATCGACGGTAGTGTTCCCTGCAATCACAGCATCCATTTCATTTTCACGGAGACTAGCAGCTACTAACTTAATTTCTTCGTCTGTCATATCCGGCGCCACCTTAACCGCTATGGGAACATAGCGATTTGAGGCGTTAGACAGAACAAGCTGTTCTTCTTTCAAAGATGACAACAGTTCTTTCAGTGAGTCACCAAACTGCAAAGTTCTCAATCCTGGCGTGTTCGGAGAAGAAACATTGACGGCAATATAATCCGCTGCGGTATAAGCCTTTCTCAAACCAATCAAGTAATCTTGATTGGCATCTTCAACACTTGTGTCAAAGTTCTTACCAATGTTGATCCCGATTGGACCTTTATAGTGTCGTTTCGAAACTGCGTTAAGTAAGTTCTCTACTCCTTTATTATTGAACCCCATACGGTTAATAATCGCCTGCTCATCGACCAAACGGAACATTCGCGGTTTAGGGTTTCCATCTTGAGCGCGGGGGGTAACCGTTCCAACTTCAACAAATCCAAAACCCATTGCGCCAAGCGCATCTATATGCTCACCATTTTTATCTAGACCTGCAGCTAAACCGACTCGATTTGGGAATCGAATTCCCATTACTTCGACCGGATCATCTGCAACACTAGGCATAAAAGGTTTAAAAACGCCCAAGCGATTTAGGGCACTCATCCAGTCTAGTGACAGATCATGGGCAGTTTCAGGAGGTAAACAGAATAAAGCTTTGGTAAGTAATGTATAGGACATAGGCGCTCCAGAAATAATCGCCCGAAAGTATAGCGCCTGATAAAAAAATGGCGAGAAATATCCACGTCCAAGATTAAATTTTTGACTAATTCACGCTTGACAACTCGCTCGTTTACAAAATTGAAACATTACCCACATTTGCTGTGGATAACTCTGTGCAAAAACAGCGGAATCGTCACCAAACCCCCTGTAATAATGCGAACCATATCAAATTGATCATTTTTTAACCAATTATTTTAATTGTTTAAAAACAACAACTTACGTACGATTATTTTTTAAACATAGCTTTTAACGTTAAAAGATCAAAAGCTAAACACGAAAATCATGAATGTGCATAAAATAGTCAAAAAATTGTCCGCTTTGCACAATACTAGTTATGTTTAAGCTCACTAATACGGTCTCTTAGGGCTGCCGCACGCTCAAAATCTAAGGCCTTCGCGGCGGCGTACATTTCGTCCTCTAACGCCTTAATTGACTTCAGTTTAGAGCCGGAATCAGCGCCGTAGCTCCCACTTTCTTCAGCAACTTTTCTACCGCCAACCTTAACCCGCCCAGGAATTACGACCGCGCCCTCCATGATATCTCCAACAGATTTGTTGAGCGATTTGGGCGTCAAACCATTCTCTTTGTTGTACTCTTCTTGTTTTGCTCTTCGTCGCTCGGTTTCATCCATAGCACGCTGCATTGAACCCGTCACACGATCTGCATACAAAATTGCTTTACCATTTATATTTCGCGCTGCCCGACCGATCGTTTGAATTAGCGATCTATCAGATCTTAGAAACCCCTCTTTGTCCGCATCTAAAATCGCGACAAGAGCTACTTCAGGCATATCCAAACCTTCCCGAAGCAAATTAATACCAATCAATACATCAAATACGCCCTTGCGTAAGTCTTGAATAATTTCGACTCTTTCTACGGTATCAATGTCGGAGTGTAAATATCGAACCTTAACGCCATGCTCCATTAGGTAATCCGTTAGATCTTCTGCCATCCGTTTGGTAAGCGTCGTAACAAGCACTCGATCACCTGCCTCAACAGATTTATGAATCTCCCCGAGCAAATCATCAACCTGCGTTGTAGCTGGACGAACCTCTAAAATTGGATCGAGAAGCCCTGTCGGCCGCACAACCTGTTCAACGACCTGCCCTGCATGCTCTTCTTCGTATTTCGCAGGCGTGGCCGAAACAAAAATTGTCTGTGGGCAGATTCTCTCCCATTCATCAAAGCGCATCGGTCGATTATCAAGAGCACTAGGTAAGCGAAAACCATATTCGACTAGAGTTTCTTTTCTAGATCGATCGCCTTTATACATTGCCCCAATCTGAGGGACGGTAACATGCGATTCATCGATTACCATAAGTGCGTTCGCTGGCAGGTAATCAAACAATGTTGGAGGTGGCGCTCCGGCAGGACGTCCTGACAAATACCTAGAGTAATTTTCGATCCCGTTGCAATAACCAAGTTCGTTCATCATTTCTGTATCATATCGCGTCCTCTCTTCAAGACGCTGTGCTTCAACCAACTTGTTATTATCCTTGAGTTGAACAAGCCTCCCGGACAACTCTTCTTTAATTTGGTCTACCGCATCCAAAATGGTTTGACGAGGGGTTACATAATGCGACTTCGGGTAAATTGTGATTCTAGGTACTCTACGCAATACTTCGCCGGTAAGCGGATCAAACTCAGATAACTGCTCTACCTCATCATCAAACAACTCAATACGAACTGCATCCCGCTCTGACTCGGCCGGGAATACATCAATGACATCCCCCCTGACGCGATATGTTGCGCGCTGAAGTTCCATATCGTTTCTTGTGTACTGTAATTCGGCTAGACGCTGAAGAATCTTGCGCTGATTTGTAATTTCACCACGATCTAGGTGGAGCATCATTTTCATGTAGGATTTAGGATCGCCCAGACCATAGATCGCGGATACAGTCGCTACGATTATTGTGTCTTGACGCTCCATCAACGCCTTCGTCGCGGACAATCGCATTTGCTCAATGTGCTCGTTGACTGACGCATCCTTCTCGATGAATGTATCCGATGCAGCAACATATGCTTCAGGCTGGTAATAGTCGTAATACGATACAAAGTATTCAACTGCATTGTCGGGGAAAAACTCCTTAAACTCGCCATAGAGTTGTGCTGCTAAGGTTTTATTATGCGCCATGATGATGGTTGGCCGTTGAATCTTTTCGATGACATTTGCAATGGTAAATGTCTTACCTGATCCCGTAACACCAAGTAAGGTTTGGTGCATTAATCCATCATCAATGCCATCGACTAAACCCGCGATGGCAGTTGGCTGATCCCCAGATGGAGAAAATTTGGAAGAGACTTTAAATTCCTTGGTCTTCATATTTCAGAAACAACTATGCAGTGGTAAACTTACGCCCCGCAATACTGAGTGCTATAAATAACGCTCAGATTTGGAAGCTTTATCGGTCAATTTTCGCAAATGCTAACAAAAAGTCTTCGTTAGTACGCGTATTCATTGAACGTAACAATCATAGAGTTGAGGCATACATCTTGGAACCTTCATTATCCAATCGTGTTCAAAATATAAAACCATCACCAACACTTGCTGTAACAAATAAGGCAAACGAATTACGTGCTGCCGGCAAGGACATTATTGGCTTAGGCGCTGGCGAGCCAGATTTTGATACACCTCAACATATTAAAGATGCCGCAATTAAAGCCATTGATAATGGCCAAACTCGCTATACAGCAGTAGACGGCACGCCCGAGTTAAAACAAGCAATCATCGCCAAGTTCAAAAACGATAACGGTTTATCTTACGAGCCAAATCAGATACTCGTTTCATGCGGCGGCAAACAGAGCTTTTTCAATCTCGCACTTGCGCTGTTAAATGAGGGGGACGAAGTCATTATTCCTGCGCCTTACTGGGTATCATACCCAGATATGGTGAAGGTAGCTGATGGAACACCAGTAATTATTGAATCTGGCGCTGATCAGCGCTTTAAAGTTACTGCCGAACAAGTCGCAGCAGCGATTACTCCAAAGACAAAATTGTTCGTTATTAATAGCCCTTCAAACCCAACAGGCATGGCGTATACGACTAGCGAGCTTAAAGATATTGCGGAAGTGTTGTTAGCGAATCCGCACGTAATGGTTGCGACCGACGATATGTACGAACACATCTTATGGAACAAAGAAGGCTTCCATAACATCCTAACGGTCTGCCCAGAGCTTTATGATCGTACGTTTGTACTTAATGGGGTATCAAAAGCTTACAGCATGACTGGCTGGCGTATTGGTTACGCAGCAGGACCTCAAAAAGTCATTGCAGCAATGAAGAAGATTCAATCGCAAAGCACCTCAAATCCAGCATCTATCTCACAAGCTGCCGCTACCGCTGCACTAACTGGTGATCAAGAGTGCGTAGATGCAATGGTCGTTGAATTCAAAAAGCGCCATGACTACCTTGTCGAAGCGCTGAATGACATCAATGGCGTCAATTGCCTTGCCGGTGACGGAACGTTTTATGTATTCCCTGACTTCAGCAATGCAATTGAACAGAGTTCTGCAAACTCAGATATCGGACTAGCCGAATTACTCCTTTCAGAAGCTGGTGTCGCATTAGTGCCAGGCTCTGCGTTTGGTTCGCCAGGGTGCATGAGACTCAGCTTCGCGACGAGCATGGAAGTCCTTCAAGATGCTGTTTCAAGAATCAAAAAAGTTCTTGGATAAACGCTTGACCAAGGCGCGTTAGATCATTACTATACGCGCCTCTTATGAAGTTCCCCGATAGCTCAGTTGGTAGAGCAACGGACTGTTAATCCGTGGGTCGCTGGTTCAAGCCCAGCTCGGGGAGCCAATTTCATAAGACATATTCTTAAAAGACGTCAGTGAAAGCTGTACGTCTTTTTTTATTCCTGCAATTTATGCATACAACGAATCCGTGGTAAACCCTACCGGCTTTACCTAGATCAAGCCCAGCTCGGGAAGCCAATTTCATAAGACAGATTCTTAAAAGACGTCAGTGAAAACTGTACGTCTTTTTTATGCCTGCAATTTATGCATACAACGAATCCGTGGTAAACCCTGCCGGCTTTACCTAGATCAAGCCCAGCTCGGGGGAGCCAATTTCATAAGGCATATTTCTAAAAGACGTCAGTGAAAACTGTACATCTTTTTTTATGCCTGCAATTTATGCATATAACGAATCCGTGGTAAACCCTGCCGGCTTTACCTAGATCCAGCCGAACCGAAAAGCCTATCAAAACACAAAAATCATCCCAGCAAACCCTGCAGAGTTTTATAAAAATACTATAAGTATTGATAAAAGCTTTCTGAACATCAGACAATTTGATGCTAATACTAAAAATAAAACACTTTGCTATTACTCTATCGATATTCATTAGTAGCTCGACGGTCTACGCACAGCCCGAGGTGATCAAGGTAAATATTTTGCCAACCATCGAGCAAAATCTTCCCGTTACAAGCTTTAGGTTAAGACGAGCACTTACAAGAACCGAACTGGCATTCGAGCTATAAAACCTTCCCAATAGACGCTCTTTTCAAGAACTTCTTTCAAGCTCAATAGGCTTAGAATTATTCAGAACACCAAGCGCTATAAAATACACGCACGAGATCATTAAACTTGAACCACCAATCAGCATATTTGAGTTCACTGTATTTACTACAAACAAAAGACATCAATTATGCGAAGTGAGCGAGAACAAACTTAAAGAGAAAACAGCCGCCGGAATTCATGGAGTAAAACTATACAAAACTTACTTTGAACCACTGTTTGCATCAATAAATTTAGTACCAAACACTGAATCTGTCGTTAAGTTCGTAAAACTTGGAAGGTCAGACTTTGGGATACTGCCGACACCAACATTAAAGTCTCTGAATGCTAGCCAGCGCGACAGTCTATTTCTGTGTAATCAGTTTGTGGCTGAGTTTCGCTTTCATGCCCACTTACACACGAAATATAAATGGGCTCAAAAACCGATAGAGAACTTACTTATAAGAGAATTTAAAAACTAATCTGATGCACACGGTCTAATTAACCCCAGCAGATATGGTAGACGAAAATTCTCCTTGAACATCATCAGAGTCAACCGTTGCAATCGCGAAATAATAGGTACCACTATTCAAATTATCTAGCGTGTATTGCGTTACGTTACCACCACTAATGTTAATCGTATTGGCCATACCTCCGGCACTGCTTCCATACTTAATGACATAGCCATTAATTTCATACAGTTCAAGATCACTACCATCTTCGCGTTCAACCGGAATATCCCAAGACAGAGAAATGCTGCGTGAAGAAGTATCATTTGAACCGCCATTAGACTGCTGGCCATCATTGGAATTAGCGTCGTCCGAAGAATCACCACTATTCTGGTTGTCAGCAACATATTGATCATCGGTTGAATCACTTGAATCGTCAGGCTGACTAGCATTTTCATCGTCAGCGCTTAGTACTTGGACAACAACTTCCGCAGTTGCGCTTGTAACGACACTTGATGGATTAGATACGCGTAGAGAGTAAGCTCCTGAATCATTGATACTCACTGAACCCAACACTAATGCAGAAGTTGTTGCACCTTCAATCAACTCACCATCTTTAAACCACTGATAAGACATTGGCAAACCACCAATAATATTTGCCGTCAACGATACCCGTTCACCGGCTTCAGTTACCACACCAACAGGCTGAGTCATAATCTGGACTCGCTGAACCAAAGCCCCTTGATCCATCGCACTATTCTGCACCTGAACAAGCTCAGTTACTAACTGATCATAATTCGACTCATCTTGACCTAAGTGCAAGCTAGTTACATCTGAAATAACGCCTTGTGCAGCGTAAACCAACTCATCAACAGCTACAGTGCTTGAGCCTTCTTTATCAAACAACACTAAACTGCCGCTTGCCTTCAGATTCATTTCGATCTCTTCAAGTACGTCAGTCACACCATCGTATGCCCCGCCATTAGCTAGCTCATGCATACCCGCACTAATAGAAGATAATTTAACCCGCTCCGCGCTTGCAGACGACCTTTCTTCTACTTCTGTAATATCTATAGGCTCCCGTAATAAAGCACCTTGCTCAAGATCGAACAGGCCCTCTATTTCATTCTGTGCGGCTTGAGTGGCGGCGATGGTTAGACCACTATCAGAATACTCTGCTTTTACGCGCACCATGTGGGTAAAAGGCGTAACATGAACACTGTTATCAGAAACAGACTCGAGAACAGGGCTAACGCTTGACAATACTAAGTCAGCACCTGGCGTAAAATCTTCGCCGAAATCGTACACACCGTTTTCGCTACAACCGCTCGTCGCCTCACAAGTCATTCGCGTTTGCTCATCAGCCGTCACCTCAAAAACAATCTGCTCACCTACAACACTGCGAGGAAGATTAATTGAGTAATAGCCTTCAGAATCTGTGCGCACCGGACTCCCAACTACTGAAGAGGCGACATTCTTTTGGCCATTCATTTGAATACGATATGCCGTCACCAAACCCTGCTTGATGACACCTTTGACTGCGCGACCACTTACAGACACCTCATCTGACAATGCAGCGGTTGCAACAGGCGCCGCGCTAGCGTCATCAGAGCCGGAACCGCCACCCCCGCATGCCGCGAGCCCTAAAACGCTTGCTAGGATAGAGGTTTTCAATAAGTTTTGAGTCGCTTGGTAAACCATCTTAATTCTCACCAAAATTCGTATCAGTGAGAAAAGCGTAGTCGTACCTCAGGAATTTAGACGGAATTACATCGCATATAATGCTAGCTTTGCGTCATATTTTTGACCAATTTGCGTTTTGTGAATTACTGCAAATCCAATATAAGTGCTAAGTCACGCAGAACCTGCTAACTAGTAGTTTTGTGCAACAACTTTGCAACGGGAGCAAAAGACTTTCGATGCTCTGGACAAACACCATGTTGATCAAGCGCAAGAAAATGCGCCTTTGTGGGATAGCCTTTATGCTTCGCGAATCCATACTGAGGATAGCAAGCATCCAGACGAACCATATCAGCGTCGCGCCATACCTTGGCGAGAATAGAAGCGGCGCTAATACACTTCGCCAATGCATCCCCCTTTATTAAAGGACTTGCTGAGCAATTGAGACCCTTTGGAACACGATTTCCATCGACAAGCAAATGCTCGGGACGAACGCTAAGAGAGTTAACCGCACGCTCCATCGCTAACATGGAGGCGTGGAGAATGTTTAGCTCATCGATCTCCGCTGGGCTTGCTTCAGCGATAGACCACGCAAGCGCTTTACTCTTAATTTCGTCAGCAAGTTTCGTGCGTTTTTTTTCAGACAGTTTTTTAGAGTCTGCTAAACCTTCGATTTCTTGGTCAGGATCAAGAATTACGGCTGCAGCAACCACAGAACCAACAAGCGGCCCTCGGCCAACCTCATCAACTCCAGCTAATAACTGCCCAGAATAGCCCTTAGCGTACTGAAAATCATCACGGAAGAAGCATTCCATTAACGGCGAACCAAATCCAAAACAGCTTGAGCAGCTTCGGAACTAGCGTTACGTTGCAGGCTTTCATGTAGAGAAGTGAAAGTAGCAGCGACTTCGTTCTGACCCTCATCAGAAAGGCGCTCTAAAGCAGCCTTAGATATATTAACCGGCGTTGCGTCGTCTTGTAACAACTCTGGCACTAGTAGCTTATTCGCTAATAAGTTTGGCAAAGCGACAAATGGCGTCTTAATTAACCTCTGCATCACCCAGTACGTAAGCTTGTTCAAACGATACGATACAACCATTGGCCGTTTCATCAACATACACTCAAGCGTAGCAGTTCCAGATGCTAGCAAAACCAAATTGGAAGCTGCCATCACCTCGCGTGAACGCCCAAGTACTAACGAAACGTTGAGATCCGGGAATTCTTTTAATATCTCTTCAACTTGGTCGAAACGATCTTGATTAACACAAGGAACAACAAACGTTGTCGATGGATTCTCTTTTCTGATTAATTCTGCAGCTTCAAAGAAGGAGCGAGCGATACGGCTTACCTCGCCCGAACGACTTCCCGGCAATATGGCTACCATGGAGTCCATATTTTGGAGACTTAAAGCCTTTCGTGCTGCTTCTCGATTAGGCTTAAGGGGTATCAAATCGGCGAGAGGGTGTCCGACAAACCGAACAGAAACATTGTGCGATTTATAAAACTTTGCTTCAAACGGAAATAGGGTCAACATCAAATCAACCGCGCGGGCAATCTTAACAACACGCTTCTGACGCCATGCCCATACCGACGGACTGACATAATGCGCGGTCTTGATTCCAGCTTGCCGTAACTGCAACTCTAAACCGATGTTGAAGTCAGGCGCATCGATTCCAATAAAGACATCTGGCCGATTCGCTAAAAAATGCTTTTTGAGCCCGCGCCTTATCCCGACTAACTCAAAAATACGCCCGAGAACCTCAAACAAGCCCATTACAGATAGGCGCTCCATCGGGTAAAGGGATTCAAAGCCCTCTTTTTGCATCAAAGGACCACCAATTCCCGTAAAACAAATATTTGGATCGTGCGCCTTAAGCTCTTTAACTAAACCAGAGCCCAATATATCCCCTGAAGCTTCACCGACCACAATACCGACGTGAAGGGGCTTATTTGCTGGGCCATTCGACATAAAGTTAACGCATCAATCCGCGATCAGATCGTTCGATACTTTCGATGAATGTCGCGATTATGCCGTCAATGTCCTCAAGCCGCTTCAACTCGTCTAAAGCATCAGTCAAACGAAGACCATTGCGGTACAGTGTGCGATATGCGGATTTAAGTAGCTTAAGTGATTCTGGAGAAAAGCCTCTGCGTTTTAAACCTTCAGAATTAAGCCCATGAGCCGAAGCAGATTGGCCACTTGCCATCACAAAGGCGGGAATATCGCGCAACACAATACTGCCGCCAGCACTCATAGCATGCGCCCCCACCTTACAAAATTGATGAACCATGGTGCCACCACCAAGTATTACGTGATCATCAACATGAACGTGACCCGCCATGGTTGCAGTATTTGCAAATATGCAGTGACTGCCGATACGACAATCGTGTGCTACATGCACGTAAGCCATAAACAAATTGCCGTTACCAATGGTAGTCACCCCTTCATCCTGAATCGTTCCACGATGAATGGTGCAGCCTTCACGAACTATGTTGTCGCTACCCATTACCAGACGGGTTTTTTCACCCGCAAACTTCTTGTCTTGGCACTCTTCCCCAACGCTCGCGAATTGGTAAATTTTATTTCCTGACCCGATTACCGTCGGGCCATTAATTACGACATGCGAACGAATATCGCAGTTGTCTCCAATTTCTACATCCGGGCCGATAACCGAGTAGGCACCGATCGAAACATTCGCGCCGATTTTGGCGCTAGGATCGATGATCGCAGTAGAATGAATTGTCATTAACGTTCTCTCTCAGCGGTCATAATTTCCGCAACACAAACCATCTCGCCATCTACAAGAGCGCGGCAGTCAAACTTCCAAATATTGTGCTTAGCCGACAATATGTCTGACTCAAGCACTAACTGATCTCCAGGCACTACAGGACGTTTAAAACGAACTTTATTAACGCCCGCAAAGTAATGCACTAAATTCTCATTAGGCTTTTTATCTGTTGTCACGAAACCCAAAATGCCAGATATCTGAGCAAGCGCCTCTAAAATGTATACTCCCGGCAGAATTGGCATCCCAGGAAAATGCCCCTGAAAGAACCCTTCGTTAATAGATACATTTTTATATCCTGTAATTCGCTCACCACCAACAACAGAGGTAACTCGATCAACAAATAAAAAGGGCGGTCGATGGGGTAGATATTCATGAATTTCACCGATATCCATCGTGCGCACAGTATTTTCCGCCGTCATATTAATTCCCTTATTCTGGATTGATCGAGTCTAGTCGTTTTTCAACAGCCTTCAAACGAGACTCTGTACTATCTAAGCGTCGCAGTCGTGCAATGCTGCGCTTCCAATCTTTGTTACTCTGAACACCTGTGCCGGAGGAATATGCGCCAGGTTCGGTCAAGCTCTTTATGACCATGGTCATTGCAGTAACATGCACACCATCAGTAATCGTCAAATGCCCAGCAATACCACTTGCGCCGCCGACGATACAATTCTTACCTATCGTTGTTGACCCTGCGACAGCGGAACATGCTGCAATCGCGGTGTTTTCGCCAATCACAACATTGTGAGCAATCTGTATTTGGTTATCTAAAATAACGCCATTGCTAATAACAGTATTATCGAGCGCGCCACGATCGATCGTAGTATTCGCACCAATTTCAACATCATCGCCGATAACTACGCCACCCAACTGACTAATACGTTGCCAACCACTACCTGTCGGCGCAAATCCAAAGCCTTCAGATCCTATCACCGCCCCTGCTTGAACAGTACAACGCTCTCCAATCGTCACCCCATGATAAACAACAACGTTACTATAGAGACGAGAATTGGAACCAAGCTCAGAATTCGCACCGATTGACACGTTATCACCGACATATACGCCATCACCGATCACGACATCATCTGCGATGACAACGCCATGTCCAATATATACATTACTCCCAATACTCGCTGATTCCGCAATAACGGAGCGATCAGAAATGTCGGGCGTAAAATTAGCGACGGAATCCCACTCGACACTTAGTTTGGCGTATGCGAGGTATGGATTCTCATGAACGAGAGCATTTCCCTCGAAACCTTCTGCGAGTTTAGGCGATAAAATGACAGCGCCTGCTGAGGTCGTCGCCAAATGCTTTACATAGGCAGGATTTGCAATGAAGCTCAACTTAGCCTGATCCGCATCCTGAATAGTCGCTAAGCCATTAATGGCTAATGACTCGTCACCTTGAACAGAGCCACCAACTTTTTCAGCAAGCTGGATAAGAGTAAAAGTCTTTTGAAGCATATATAATCGTCAGAACTCTATTTTAATGCATCAAGCATATCGATGATTTTTTGTGTGTAATCAAGTTTTGGATCGGCATACAAAGCCGCTTCTCTTGGCATAATGACATCCAGCTTTTCCTGAGCAACCAAGTCTGCAATCACCATATCCAAATTCGGGCGTGACAGTTCTAAAAATTCCTGACGCTTCTCCGCCAAAGCCTTATCAAGCTTCGTTTTCAAGTAACGAAACTCTTGCGCTTTTTCCTCTAAATCCGCGGAAAGTTTTGCTCGTTCGCTATCACTCATAATTGCCGCATCGTTTTGCAAACGCAGTTCAAGTTTGCGCGCAGCCTCACTTACAGCGCGGACCTCAAGGTCTTGTTCCTTAAACTCAGCGACCATTTTATCCGAGAAGCTTTGTGCCGCCTTTGACGAAAATAAAGCTGCTCGCATATCGATCAAACCAAGGCGAGTCTCAGCTGCAACTGAGAAACTAAGCATCGCAAGCATTACCACAGCACTAACTGATCTAATTAATTTCATGAGATAAAATCCTCGTTTTTATTAAAATGGTTGTCCAAGAGAAAACTGGAAAAACTGCTTTTCGTCTTCAGGCGTCGCATTCATGGCCTTGCCAAAGCTAAATCCAAGTGGACCGATAAATGTATTCCACTGCAAAGCTAAGCCAGTTGACCATCTAATTTCTTCAAACGCAAAGTCATAACCTCGTGCGGTATCAAATACATTACCCGTATCAACAAAGTATGCCATTCTCATGGAGCTTTGATCTTTGATAAAAGGCAATGGAAATATTAGTTCAAAACTATTTTCAACTAGCAAATCACCGCCAAATGGATCAGCTGTCGCAAACTGGAACTGCTCAGTTGTCTTGGGACCAAGAGAGTTGTTTTCATACCCTCTTACCGAGTTGATACCACCGGCATAATAATGCTCATAAAATGGCATTTGATCTGTGTCACCATACGCCCCGCCATAAGCAAGCTCGTTCCGCATACGGAAAACAAAGTCGTGTTGACTGCTTAGCGGAACGTAAAAATTAGAGTTATAGCGAACCTTGTAAAATGAAAGATCGCTTCCCGGCACAGTAATCGAAGCGCTTAAACCTTGGCGCCAACCAGCGGTTGGGAACATGCCTCGATTCAACGTACTACGCGACCAACCACCATCAAGCTCATAATTGTTGAATGAATCGCCATACTTTTGAATGAAGCGATCAATTTCTAAGGCGGGTAAATCTCCAACAGATAAGCTCGTATGGTTGTACCCCACTCCAAAGCTTAAACGAGATACCGGGTCTATTGGATAACCGAAAGTGACTGACGCCCCTGTGCTATCAAGAACATAATCAGAACGATTCGATTCATCAAAATCAGTCTCTCTTGCGAAGATACTAAACCCTCGACTAACCCCATCCACCGTGTAATAAGGATTCAAATAACTAAAATTAGCGGATTTGACAGACTCACTAGTATTTACACCGAAGGAAACGCGCTTACCGGTACCAAAGAAGTTATTTTCAGAGACACTTAAACCCAAAGTGATACCACTACCCTGGCTAAAGCCTAAGCTAGCAGAAAGATTGCCGGAGCTTTGTTCTTCGACAGAGTAATTTACGTCGATCTGATCATTTACACCTGGAACCGCAGGCGTATCGACCGTGACGTTAGCGAAATATCCTAGACGAGAAAGTTTTGTCTTAGATGCTTCAATTAGATCAGTCGATGCCGAAGCACCCTCAATTTGAACCATTTCTTGACGGAGAACCTCATCTTTAGTGGTTGTATTTCCGCGGAAATTAATTCGACGAACGTAGTTTCGCTTTCCTGGGTCAACATAAAAAACAATGCTCGCGCTATTATCGTCATGAGGCTCAGGAATTGGATTAACACTCGCATAGGTATATCCCTCGCCACCGAGTGCGCGAGAAATATTGTCTGCAGAGAGCGTTAATTTCTGACGTGAGAATGTATCCCCCTCTTTGACGAGTACGAGCTTTTCTAGTTCTTCTTTTTCTAAAATTAGCTCGCCCTTGAGCTGAAAGTCTCGCACCGTAAATAACGGACCTTCAGTGACGTTAATAGTAATAAAGACGTCCTTGCTGTCCTGCGAAATAGACACTTGCGTAGAGTCGATCGTGAATTTGATATAGCCACTATCAAGATAATACGAACGAATCCGTTCGATATCACCACTCAATTTTTCACGACTATATTTGTCATCACTCGTTACGAACGACCAAAAGGTAGGTGTTTTGAGTTCCATCAAATCGATAAGAGACTCATCAGAGAAAGCATCATTACCAACGATGTTGATATGAAGAATCGAAGACACTTCACCTTCTTCAATATTGATATTGATATTAACGCGATTCTGCTCAAGAACCTCGACTTCTGCGTCAACTGAAGCACTATAGCGCCCTTGAGTGACGTAAGAACGCAGGATTTCGAGTTCCAAACGTTCCAAGGTGACGCGCTTAAAAACCTGACCCTCGGACATCCCAGCTTGCTTCAAGCCTTCCAACAGGTCCTCGGCTGCAATATCTTTGTTACCCTCAATTTCAATCTTAGCTATAGAAGGACGCTCAACGAGAGAAACAATCAGATCTCGATCATCTACAAGCAATTTTATATCTGTAAACAAGCCCGTCTGAAATAGCGATCTACTCGCCTCAGACAACTTCATCGTATCAACTTCTTCCCCAACGGCTATTGGAAAACTCGAGAATACCGTACCAGCCGAAACACGCTGCAACCCTTCAACTTGAATATCTTCGACTTGAAAGCTTTTCGCATTTACAGAGAAAGCAAGCACCATCCCTATCGCTAACGCAAAAAAGGCGGGGTACCAAGAAATACTATTCATTCATTACTCACACACAAAACTACCGAAGAGGCAGCATTAAAGACGCATAATATCGTTATAAAAAGCGACTGCCATTAACATAAACACAAAAGACATGCCGAGTTTTAGCGCCATCAACTGACTCTTTTCGGAAAGCGGCTTACGACGCACAGCCTCAACTAAATAAAACAGAATATGGCCGCCATCCAACATTGGAATCGGCAACAAATTCAGAACACCAAGGCTAACGCTCAAAAGCGCCAGGAACCTCAAGAACTCTTCTAGACCAGTACTAATAGACTGATTTGCGACGCGCGCAATCGTAATAGGGCCACTTAAGTTATCCAGCGAAACTAAGCCAACGACCATTTTTTTCACAGCACCAAAAGTCATCGCAATATCTGACCAAGTCTGTGATGCAGCTGCGCCAACTGAATCAAGCGGGCTATAACTTACTTGAACAATCAACTCTTCTGGGTATTTATAAGGCTCGACACCGACACCTATCTTTCCTACAAGGCGTCCTTGTGATTCGACACCTTCAGGCACAACTTTAAGCGCCACTAAACCCGGAGATTGAGATCGCTCAACTTCAACAATCAACTGCTGACCAGCACTGTTCTGAACAATCTCTACAAATTGATACCAATCATCAATTTCGACTCCGTCAGCAACCCGGACAATATCACCCGATAACATTCCAGACTGATCGGCCGCGCCGCCTTCTATAATAGTGTCCAGTACAGGCTCAATTCTTGGCTTAAAGGGTTCTAAACCGAAACTACGTAATAAGTCAGGTTCTTTCTCGCCAGCTACCCACTTATCTAGCTCAACATCAAACTGCTTACTGACGCCATCAACCTGAGCAGTTAACGATACTGTGTCCGTATCACCAATATAATTCACCAAACCCATAACGAGATCACGCCAACCATGAACGGGCTCATCGTCAATTTGAGTAATAATAGAACCAACAGGAACTTGAGCTTCGTAAGCTGGACTTCCATCGATGACAGCACCAACCTTTGGCTGTATTGCGCTAAAGCCCAATACAAACATTAACCAGTAAGCTAATACCGCAAATATAAAGTTTGCTAACGGGCCAGCGAACGCAATTGCTATACGTTGCGAAACAGGTTTTGAAGAAAAAGCCTGAACTTTGAGCTCACTTGGTACATGACCTTCTCGTTCATCAAGCATGCGAACGTATCCGCCTAACGGAATCGCGGCAACTACATACTCTGTTCCCAACTTGTCATGCCAACTAAAAATCGGCTTACCAAAACCTACGGAAAATCGTAGGACCTTAACACCACATCGTCTTGCCACCCAAAAATGACCGTACTCATGGACGGTCACCAAAATACCGAGGGTAATAATTAACGAAATGACTGACTCTAAGAATTCCATGGCAACTGTTAAACTAACGCTTGTGTTTCGATGAAAGATTCAGCAAGAGAACGAGCATCTTTATCTGCTGAGAAAATATCAGTAATCGTACCGACCTCAGTCTTTGGTGCACGACTCATTGCATTGGCGATAATATCAGGAATATCGACAAACCTGACCTTACCTTTAAGAAATGCATCAACTGCGACTTCGTTCGCAGCATTTAAATAAGCAGAGGCATATCCACCGGCGTCAAACGCTTCGCGAGCCAGATTCAAACATGGGAACAAATCGCTATTTGGCTTTTCAAAATGCAGCGTTGCAATTTCAGTTAAGTCTAAAGGCTTAACACCGCACTCAATTCTATGAGGCCAACTCAAACCATACGAGATAGGCGTACGCATATCCGGCTCTCCCATTTGCGCCAATACAGAACCATCTCCATAACGAACCATAGAGTGAACAATGCTTTGAGGATGCACAACAACCTCAATATCGGCACTTGAAACATCAAACAACCAACAAGCTTCAATCAACTCTAAACCTTTGTTCATAAGGCTTGCTGAATCGACTGATATTTTTCTACCCATTGACCAATTGGGATGAGTGCACGCTTGCTCTGGCGTTACCAACTCAAGCTGATGCCGATTGAAAGAACGGAACGGACCACCGGAAGCGGTCAATAATATTTGGGTTACTTCCGAACCAGGCTTATTCCCACACGCGTAGTTGTGCGGTAAGCACTGAAAAATCGCGTTATGCTCGCTATCGATAGGCAACAGGACACCATTGGACTCACGCACTGCATTCATGAGCAGCGATCCCGCCAACACGAGAGACTCTTTATTCGCTAAAAGAAGTTTTTTTCCTGACTGGGCCGCAGCAAAACTCGAAGATAAACCAGCCGCACCAACGATTGCAGCCATAACAATATCTACTTCATTATGGCTAGCGATAAATGTTAACGCGTCCGCCCCAAACAAAAGTTCCGTGTCGGTACTCGCATTTTTAAACGCCTCAACCGCATCAGCACGCACCTGCTCAGATGAAATAACGGCATACTTGGGCTTGTGAACCAAACACAGCTTTAGTAGCGCCCGCCAATCAGAATGTGCGCTTAGAGCAAATATTGAAAACTTCTCAGGGTGCTGCGCGCAAACATCTAACGTACTTAAACCAATAGAACCTGTCGCACCTAATACACAGACAGCTTCAGAACTCACTGACCACCCCAAGAGATCCAAGCAAAGCTATAAAGAAGTGCAGTTAGTACTGGAATACTAGCTGTAAGGCTATCGATACGATCAAGCACACCACCATGCCCAGGTAAAAGATTACTACTGTCTTTAATACACGCCTCACGCTTGAACATGCTCTCGGTCAAATCACCGAAAATCGAAATAATTGCGACCAACAAAGTAATAATGACAAGCTGAATTGTCATTGACGCACTTAAACCAAGATACGCTGAAGACGCTAACGCCAATAAAACCGTACAAGCCAATCCGCCCCATGCTCCCGCCCAGCTTTTACCAGGAGAAACTGCAGGCGCTAGCTTTGCCTTGCCAAACGCTCTCCCGGCAAAGTACGCGCCGGTATCCGCAGCCCATGTGAGCAATAATGCGTAGAGCAGAATGATATGTACTTCAATATCTAGACCAATACTCATCTCTGCTTCGCGGAGGGCGAGCATCGTTTTCCAGAACGGAATAAGGACAAATAGACCAATAAACAACTTAACTGAGCGTTGCTTCCAAAATCGACCTGTATCTGGGTAGCGAAGCACCAAAACGATCGCGACAAGCCACCACAATAATCCGGCGTATAAAATTGGGGTTGCAGGCAAATAACGCGCAAATATCAGCCAAATAGCAATATAAACAGCATACGCAACACGCAGTGATTGAGCTTCATAACCAGCAATACGTGCCCATTCCCACGCGGCCACAGCAACAATACCACCCACAAACCAGTAAAAACCCTGTACGTCCGTACCAAACACACCCGCCAATGCAAGCGGCGCCAAGATCAATGCAGTAATTATTCGATGCTTAAGCAAACCAAAACCCCTTGTATTTACGCTTAGCTCTTAACGGCTAAGTTCTTCATCTTCTGGCCAATTAACATTATTTAGATCTTCAGCTGACGGCGCATCAGCAAGCTCTCCGGACACTTGTTCGTCAGTCTGTCCGAAACGTCGTTTTCGCAGTGAATAAGCTTTTATTGCCTCTAGTATTTCAGCTTCTCTAAAGTCAGGCCAATAAAGATCTGAGAAATAATATTCCGCATAAGCAAGCTGCCAAAGCATAAAGTTACTAATACGATATTCACCAGCGGTACGAATCATCAAATCCGGCATTGGCAAATCACCAATACTTAAATTTTTCTGGATTAAATCCTCAGTAATATCGGATGGATTTAGCGCTCCGTTAGCAACGTCTTGGGCGAGATGACGAACCGTATTCGCAATATCCCATTGACCACCATAGTTTGCGGCAACCACCAAGGTCATCCCAGTATTGTCAGCAGTTAACGACTCAGCACTTTCCATATGCTTTTGAAGCGACTCGCTAAACTTGGAGCGATCACCAATAATTCTTAAACGAATATTATTCTTGTGAAGCTTCTTAACCTCGCGCTGTAGCGCAAACAAAAACAGCTTCATTAGCGCACCAACTTCAATTGCTGGGCGACGCCAGTTCTCGCTACTAAATGCAAACAAGGTAAGAACTTCTATCCCTTCTTTAGCACAAGCACCTACTACTGAGCGCAC
The DNA here is from genome assembly GCF_001635725.1 of Oleiphilus sp. HI0066. Lineage (NCBI taxonomy): Bacteria > Pseudomonadati > Pseudomonadota > Gammaproteobacteria > Oceanospirillales > Oleiphilaceae > Oleiphilus > Oleiphilus sp. HI0066. The sequence goes on along the minus strand of NZ_LWFH01001111.1, from coordinate 29,555 downwards.
GGCCTCTACCCCAGCCTTATGACCGGAAACGCCAATTTGCTTTCGCGCTTTTGCCCAACGATTATTGCCATCCATAATGATCGCAATATGCTTTGGTTTAGAATCTGCGCAATACGGTATCTTTGAACTCATTATTATCTTTAAACACTAATAGGGCCGCATAAAGCAGCCCTTAGTTATCTATTGGGAAGCTTAAACTTCCATCAAATCAGATTCTTTATCTTGTAGCATTTTCTCAACATCAGCTACGTACTTATCCGTTAGCTTTTGCATTTGATCTTCGCCACGCTTTTGGTCGTCTTCAGTAATCTCTTTTTCCTTGACCAAATCTTTAAGCATCGAATTACCATCGCGACGCGCGTTACGAATAGAGACTCGAGCACTCTCGGCGTCTGATTTAGCAAGCTTAACCATATCGCGGCGTGTTTCTTCGGTTAGCGCAGGCATCGGTACACGCACTAAATCGCCAGATGTTGAAGGATTCAAACCTAAATTCGCAGCCATAATCGCTTTCTCAATCGCGGGAACCAAGGGCTTTTCCCAAGCCGAAATAGCAAGTGTACGACCATCTTCAACACTAATATTCGCAACCTGCTTAAGTGGCGTATCTGCGCCATAGTAAGAGACCATGACGCCATCTAAAATACTTGGGTGCGCACGACCAGTTCGAATTTTTGCAAACGCAACAGAAAGTGCTTCCAAGCTTTTTTTCATTCTGTCTTCAGCATCTTGCTTAATATCTTCAATCACTGCGAATTCCTCTTAAAATCTACTAGTTAACTATTCTTGTTCAGATACTGGAGCTTGGGCCGGCTCAATCAAAGTACCCTCAGGTTCGCCAACCATAATAGAAGTTAACGCTCCTGGTTTATTCATATTAAAAACACGTACAGGCATTTCATGGTCGCGACACAAGCAAATGGCAGTCAAATCCATCACACCAAGCTTACGGTCGAGAACCTCATCGTAAGTAAGGCGATCAAACTTCTTCGCTTTTTTGACTTTCATAGGATCGGCATCATACACGCCGTCAACTTTTGTGGCCTTTAAAACAACATCAGACTCTACCTCTATTCCGCGCAAGCAAGCCGCAGAATCTGTCGTAAAAAATGGATTACCTGTACCTGCACTAAAAATAACAACATCGCCGTCTTTCAACCAACGCATCGCGGTCCTACGATCATAGTGCTCGACAACACCACTCATTGGTATTGCAGACATAACACGCGTGGAAATATTAGACCGCTCTAAAGCATCGCGCATTGCAAGTGCGTTCATTACAGTTGCAAGCATTCCCATATGATCACCCGTTACACGATCCATGCCCGCAGCGCTTAACGCAGCACCTCGGAACAAGTTACCGCCGCCGATTACCATACCTACCTGCACGCCAATACCGATTAGTTGACCAACTTCCAGCGCCATACGATCCAGTACCTTTGGGTCGATACCGAAGTTCTCATCACCCATGAGGGCTTCGCCACTTAATTTAAGTAGCACTCGCTTATATTTTGGCTGCAAGTTTGTTGGCATATGTCGTGTCCTGAAAAGCGTATTTGAGCGTAGCGTCACCTTAGTTTTTCTGACGCCATATAAAACAATGCCGCACCTTAAAGCTTAAGGTACGGCACCGGCGCGAATTGTAGCAAGAAGCAGAGTTTGCCGCTACGACAAAAACACTTCTTTAGATCGCATATTAGATATGGAGATTAAGCATCGCCAGCCAACTGAGCAGCAACTTCAGCTGCAAAGTCAGTCTCTTCAACCTCAATACCTTCACCCACTTCAAGGCGAACGAAAGATACGATCTCAGCACCACCTTCTTTCGCTAACTGGCCAACAGTAAGCTCTGGATTTTTAACGAAAGGCTGCTCTGTCATAGAGTTCTCTTTAAGGAACTTCTTGATACGACCACCCATCATTTTCTCAACGATCTCTGCAGGCTTACCTTCCATGTCAGGTTGCGCCTTAATGATTTCTTTCTCTTTCTCTAACTCTTCTTCAGCCATATCTTCTGGGCGAAGAACACGAGGGTTTACCGCAGTTGCGTGCATAGCGATATCTTTAGCTAACTCAGCAGAACCACCAGATAGCACAACAATTGCACCAATACGGTTGTTTGAGTGAACGTATGAACCAACAACTGCACCCTCAAGAGCTACAGCGCGACGAGGAGAGATATTCTCACCAACTTTTTGAACAAGCGCTTCACGCTCAGCATCTAACAAACCAGCAACATCAGTTGAACCGCTAGCAAACGCCTCTTCTGCAACCTTATTAGCAAACGCCAAAAAGTCTTCGTTCTTCGCAGCAAAATCTGTTTCTGAGTTAACTTCTACCAACATTGCTTTTGACGCGTCGTCAGCAACTTTAACAACAACAACACCTTCTGCAGCAGTACGACCAGCTTTCTTAGCTGCTTTCATACCGCTCTTCTTACGCAATTCTTCAATTGCCTTATCTACATCACCGTCCGTCTCAGCGAGTGCTTTTTTACACTCAAGCATACCAAGACCAGTACGCTCACGAAGCTCTTTTACCATTGAGGCACTAATTGCAGCCATGATATTTCCTCATCTATATCGCCTGTAATAGGCATTTAGGTTTGTTAGCGTCGTGGACATCGTTAAATCCCCGCCGCAAAATTTTTAGCTATTTAGTACAAAAGACCTGCAAGCGAACTTGCAGGTCTTTTGATTTTTCAAAGCTTGAAAGCTAACAGATTACTCTGCCGCTGGCGCTTCTTTTGCTTCTTCAGCAACTTCTACGTATTCGCCACCGTTTGACGCAGTGCCTTCAACTACCGCATCAGCAAATGCTTTCGCGTAGATTTGAATCGCACGAATCGCGTCATCGTTACCTGGGATAACGTAGTCAACACCATCAGGATCACTGTTAGTATCAACGATACCGATAACAGGAATACCTAATTTGTTCGCTTCTTTAATTGCGATACGCTCGTTATCAACATCGATAACAAATAACGCATCTGGCAAGCCGCCCATATCTTTGATACCGCCGATACCACGCTCAAGCTTGTCCATCTCACGCGTACGCATCAAGACTTCTTTCTTGGTTAGTTTTTCGAAAGTACCATCTTCTTTCTGCTTCTCAAGATCGCGTAAACGACGGATGCTTTGACGAATCGTTTTGTAGTTGGTCAACATACCGCCCAACCAACGATGATTCACGTAAGGCATACCCGCGCGCTCAGCTTCCTCTTTGATGATTTTGCTAGCCGCACGCTTAGTACCAACGAACAAGATTTTGTTCTTGTTCTCAGCAAGTCTTTTAACCATCGCTAAAGACTCGTTGAAAGCAGGAACTGTTTGCTCGAGGTTAATGATATGGATTTTGTTTCGGGCACCGAAGATGTATTTGCCCATTTTTGGATTCCAGTAACGAGTCTGGTGTCCGAAGTGTACACCTGCTTTAAGCAGGTCGCGCATTGAAACTGCTGCCATGTTTACATTCCTTAATGTATTGGGTTGAACCTCCACGACCCCCATTTAACAACCATCAAGACAAAAGCTATCAAGCACCCAGTTAAACGTGACGAATCATGTGCGGATTTATTTAACTAATAGCATTACTGCCATGCGAATATTCGCGGTGCGGTTTATACCATAAAGACACACCAATGAAAAGCTTAGCCGCCCACTTTGAGTTTTAAGCCTGACCTAAAGTAATAATGGCCTTTGTAATCCGCCACAGTCACTGTAGAATGGCGCGGTTAGGTCTTTTAGACTTATTCGCCCCAGACTTATTAACTACGACTATCTTTTATACTTATGACCGTCACTATTAAAACTCCTGAAGAAATCGAAAAAATGCGCATTGCCGGCGGTTTAGCCGCAGAAGCATTAGAAATGATAGGCCCTTACGTAAAAGCGGGCGTCACGACGGAAGAGTTAGACAAGATTTGTCATGATTACATTGTCAACGAGCAGCAAGCGATTCCCGCCCCTCTAAACTACAAAGGATTCCCTAAATCCATTTGCACCTCGGTTAACCATGTTATTTGTCACGGCATTCCAAGCGAGAAAAAGAAGCTGAAAAATGGTGACATCATTAACATTGACATCACAGTTATAAAAGATGGCTATCATGGCGACACCAGCAAGATGTTTTTTGTTGGTGAACCGAGTATCGCTGCGGAGCGTTTAGTTAGAATTACGCAAGAGTGCATGTATAAAGGCATTGCTTTGGTCAAACCAGGAGCTCGCTTAGGTGATATTGGCGCAGTCATTCAAAAGCACGCTGAGAGCAACTACTACTCGGTTGTGCGCGAGTATTGCGGCCATGGTATCGGCGCGGTATTCCACGAAGACCCTCAAGTCATGCACTATGGAAAGAAAGGCACAGGCATGGAGATCAAAGAAGGTATGACCTTCACGATCGAGCCGATGATCAACCAAGGAAAGCGACACTGTAAATTACTCCCGGATGAGTGGACCGTTGTCACGAAGGATCACAAGTTATCAGCGCAATGGGAACATACGATTCTTGTCACAAAAGATGGTTTTGAAGTCCTAACGATGCGCCAAGAAGAGAAAGAGCATTTCGGTTTAGCATGAACTATCAATTAGCGGAACCAACAATTAAATCCCGCTTTTTAGAACAATCTGGCATTTCACTAACAACACTGTTTGAAGATCTGACCGGCCAAGGCTATCCAGCAAAGGCTACAAAAGAATATCTAAAACGTGCTGCCGATTGCTTCGACGAACTCTATTGTGACGGCGAAGATATCCGAGCGATCATTGGCGCCAAAGCATGGTTTATGGATCAAGTTCTTAACGCTCTCTGGTCACGTTACGCGTTTGATCAAGATAATTTTTCTCTGATCGCTGTTGGTGGATATGGTCGCGGAGAGTTACAGCCTCATTCAGACATTGATCTTCTTATTCTTGCAAAAGATCAGATCCCCACTGAATCTGAAAGCGATCTAAGCAGCTTCATTACTCTGCTGTGGGACCTGTCGCTCGAAATAGGACATAGTGTTCGTACAATCGACGAATGTATTGAGCAAGCAAGCCTAGATGTAACGATTGCAACAAATCTTTTAGAGACTCGAACAATTTCCGGCGCCGAGTCATTAAAATCAACACTCACAAGCCGTATGTATTCTGACGAAGTCTATACGTCCAAAGACTACTTTATGGCCAAGTTCAAAGAGCAAGTCGAACGCCACGAACGTTATGGTGGCAACGAATACAATCTTGAGCCGAACATTAAAGCTTCGCCTGGTACACTTCGCGATATTCAGACAGTTGGCTGGATTACAAAGCGTCACTTTGGCCCTGAGGCCAAAACCGCAAGAGAACGATATCACTTTCTGACGGACGAAGAATTCAACCTCCTTCTTTCAGGGGAGACCTTTTTATGGTCTTTGCGCTATGGTCTTCAGATGGTTGCAAATCGAAGCGAAAACCGACTGCTGTTTGATCACCAACGCAAGGTTGCCAAAATTCTTGGCTACGAAGACAGTGACAATTCACTGGGCGTTGAGCTTATGATGCAGCGCTACTATCGTACTGTACTCGCTCTTGCTGAACTCGCTGATGTGATTCTTCAGTACTTTGATGGTTTTTATCTTAATCCAAATCGAGAGACTGTAACGACTCCACTGAACAACCGCTTTCAAGTTAGCAATGGCTATGTAGAGACGGTAGATGATGGTGTCTTTGATCGCTCCCCGTACGCACTGATCGAAATATTTTTGTTAATGGCGCAAAACCCTGCAATCAAGGGTATTCACGCGACAACGATTAGACTGATTCGAGAACATCAATATCTGATCGATGATAGTTTCCGCGCAGACCTAGCTAACACGACAATGTTCCGAGAGATTCTGCGAACACCGCATAGACTTCACCGAACCTTGCGCAACATGCTTAAGTACAATGTACTTTCCCGTTATTTACCTGAATTTGCCTCGACCGTCGGACAGATGCAGCACGACCTGTTTCATACCTATACTGTTGACGCGCACACCATTCGACTAGTTAGAAACATTGTTCGATTACATGACGAACAGCACAAAGAATCATTTCCGCTCGCCGCTTCGCTCGTCAAAGGACTTCCTAAGTTAGAGCTGTTGTATGTAGCAGGCATTTACCACGATATTGCCAAAGGTCGAGGCGGAGATCATTCCGAACTTGGCGCGATCGACGTTCGTGCATTCTGTCAGCGCCACCACTTTAGTGAGCGCGACACACACTTGGTTTCTTGGCTGGTTGAACAGCACTTATTGATGTCGACAACTGCTCAGAAAAAAGACGTAGCTGACCCTGAGATCATTTACGAGTTCGCAGCAAAAATACCGAGCATTGTCCATTTAGAATATCTCTATGTATTGACGGTATGCGACATTGCGGCGACGAACCCGAAGCTATGGAATACTTGGCGAGCAAGCTTACTACAGCAATTGTTTGTGGAAGCACGCCGCGCCCTACGTAAAGGCGTTGAATCTCCGGTATCAAGAGGTGCCTGGATTAACGCAACTCGCCAAGAAGTGCGTTCGACCCTGTTTCAAAAAGAGTATCTTGCCTCTCACGTAAATGACCTAGTAGATACGCTTGACGACGAGTTCTTCCTTCAAGGAGCAGTTGACGACATCGTATGGCAGTGCGAAGCGATCCTTGCACAAGAAGACAAGGCACAGCCCGTTATTGCCCTTAGAGATAAAGACGATGGTACCAATCAGGGGTTCTCGCAGCTGATGGTTTACCTACGTTCAGACGACGATCTTTTCGCTGCAAAGACCGCGATGCTTGAACAGCTCAACATTAACGTATTGAGTGCGCGCATTAGCTCAGCGAGTGGCGGCTTTACCGTAAGCAACTTCGCGATCACTAATTCTAATGGCGATTCGCTAGCAGACGACCCAGAACGAAAGTCTCTTATTATTGAAAAGCTCTCCGAGGCACTTGATGATCCAAACGACTACCCTGAAATCATTGGTAGACGAACGCCTCGCGCCCTTAAACATTTTTCATTCCCTACTGAGGTTACGCTAAGCAACGATGCAGTAAATCATCGAACAGTCGTCGAGGTCGTAACACCTGACCGTCCAGGACTACTAGCACGTATTGGCCATATTCTTTATCAGCACGATCTAAGCTTGGTAAGCGCAAGAATCGCCACCTTGGGTGAACGTGTAGAAGATGTTTTCTTTATCACGCAAGAAAACGGTTTTCCTTTGAGTGATGTTGAGCAATGCGAAACGCTACAGCACGATATTTGTACGCAGCTAGATGAGCTTGCTAGTACCGAATCCTAATTAATTGAATAGACAAGTACATGAATCCTTTATTAGACAAGCTCCAGCCTTACCCTTTTGAAAAGCTGACCAAATTACTCGGCGAGGTCCTAGCGAATCCTAAACTAGCGCCAATTAAGTTATCTATTGGCGAACCAAAACATCCGGCTCCTGAATTTGTGACCAAGATACTTATCGATAATATCAATAAGGTTGAAACGTATCCGACAACCAAGGGTATTCCTGAGTTACGCGAGTCTATTGCCAACTGGGCAACGCAACGCTTCGATTTGGCACAGTCACCGTTAAATCCAGATACTCAAGTTCTTCCTGTTAACGGAACCCGTGAAGCGATATTTTCATTTACGCAGGCTTGTGTGGACGATACGGCAAACGGCCTTGTTGTTAGCCCTAATCCTTTTTATCAGATATATGAAGGGGCAACATATCTCTCAGGCGTAGATCTTAAACTTTTACCATGTCTTGAAGAACATGGTTTTCAACCTGATTTTGATGCCGTTGATGAAGAAACTTGGCAACGCTGTCAGATTCTATTTTTATGTTCTCCCGGCAACCCCACTGGTGCGGTTGTTGATCTTGAAACGCTAGAGCAGCTCATCCATCTATCAGACAAGTATGATTTTGTACTTGCGTCAGATGAGTGTTATTCAGAAATCTACACGGACGAGACCAATGCGCCAATTGGCCTACTCGAAGCGTGTGTAAAACTGGGCCGAGTTGATTACAAAAACTGTATCGTTTTTCACTCTTTGTCCAAGCGTTCTAATTTACCCGGCCTCCGCTCTGGGTTTGTAGCGGGCGATGCTGACTTACTCGCGCAGTATTTGAAGTATCGTACTTATCATGGCTGTGCACTACCCGTGCATCACCAACTCGCAAGTATCGCGGCGTGGAATGATGAAACTCATGTTGTGGAAAACCGAGATCAATATCGCGCCAAGTTCAAAGCTGTGCTAGAAATTTTGGAACCGGTCATGGATGTTGAGCAGACCGACGCAAGCTTCTATTTATGGGCAGAAACACCAATAAGTGACGAACAGTTCGCGCAACAATTGTTTAAAGAACAAAATGTCACGGTTGTACCCGGTTCTTATCTCTCACGCGCCGTTGGCGGAATAAACCCTGGAGCAAACCGCGTCAGAATGGCACTTGTTGCCCCCGTAGATGAATGCGTCGAAGCAGCAAACAGAATCAAAACATTTATTGAAGGTTTGAAATGAGTACTTCTACCAAAATCTACGGCATTAAAGCTTGCGATACGATGAAAAAAGCCACTACTTGGTTAACCAATCACGATATCGAATTCGAGTTCCATGACTACAAAAAGTCTGGCATCACACAAGAAAAACTCGAGTTTTGGTTAAGTCATGTGGAATGGGATCAACTCATTAATAAACGTGGTACAACTTGGCGAAAGCTAAGTGACGAGCAAAAGACCGATGTAAATAATCAAAAAGCAATCGTACTGATGCTTGAAAATCAGTCGCTTATAAAACGCCCGTTGATCGAATACAACAACCAGGTTTACTTAGGCTTCAAACCTGAGACCTACGAAACAATTTATTCTTAAACGACACGAATACGGAAAGATTATGACAGTAGCAATTGGCCTAGGTGTAGGCTCAAAAAACGCAAATGGCGAATGGCTTGAAACGTTATTCCCAGCTCCGCTATATCAACCTGAGCAAGGCCTTGTTGACGCACTTCTCTCTACATTAGGTTTAGATGGCGGAAACCAGACGCTGACACTCACTGCGGAGCAAACGCAGCTTATCGCTGACACCCACGCACTCGGCGAGCTATCTGTTGTTGCAGAAAAACTAAGAAGCTCAGAAAACCCTGTCGCTCTCGTTATTATTGAAGAAGATACGACAGCATCGAGCACACCAGAGGTGTACTTAAAGCTACACCTTATCTCTCATCGTCTAGTGAAGCCTCACGGCATCAAGCTCGACGGAATCTTTGGTCTACTTCCTAACGTCGCATGGACAAACGAAGGCGCAATCGACTTAGCAGAATTACCACAACGCCAACTTGAAGCGCGTATGCAAGGTAAAGTCATTGAAGTGAAGTCTGTCGACAAATTCCCACAAATGACCGACTATGTGGTTCCTTCTGGTGTTCGTATTGCTGATGCGGCGCGCGTTCGTCTCGGCGCTTATATCGGTGAAGGCACCACCATTATGCACGAAGGTTTTGTTAACTTTAACGCTGGCACCGAAGGCACTTCAATGGTTGAAGGCCGTATTTCGGCGGGCGTTATGGTCGGTAAAGGCTCTGACCTTGGCGGCGGCTGTTCGACAATGGGCACGCTATCAGGCGGTGGTAATATCACCATTTCGGTTGGTGAAAGCAGCTTAATCGGTGCAAATGCAGGTATCGGTATTCCACTAGGCGATCGCTGTACTGTTGAGTCTGGGCTATATATCACAGCAGGTACAAAAGTTGTGATGCTAGACGCTGATGGAAATGAAGTTGAAACAGTTAAAGCGAGAGACCTTGCCAATAAAGCAGACTTACTATTCCGACGTAACTCTGCTAACGGTCGTGTTGAGTGTTTAACTAACAAGACCGCAATTGAGCTTAACGAAGCGCTTCACGCGAACAATTAAGCTTTAATAGATAGGGGCAGCTTAATGCCCCTTCTTCAAGTGATATTTATATTCATACAAAGAGCTTCTGATGCCAGATATCAACACGCCCACTATCAAACTAACGCAACAACTTATTCAGCAACCTTCCGTGACGCCTGATGACCATGGCTGCCAAAAAATAATGGAAGATCGTCTTGATAAGCTTGGTTTTATTTGTGAGGCAATGGACTTCGAAGACGTGACTAACCTTTGGGCGCGTAAAGGCCGCCAGTGGCCGCTCGTTTGTTTTGCTGGCCACACCGATGTTGTTCCAACTGGACCTGAGTACCAGTGGCAATACCCTCCTTTTGAAGCACGCATTGAAGACGGGCATATTCATGGACGCGGTACCGCAGACATGAAAGGTAGTTTAGCGGCGTTTATCACGGCAACTGAGCGCTTCATCGAAAAGTATCCAGAGCATAAAGGCTCTATCGCCTACTTGATTACGAGTGATGAAGAAGGTCCAGCGAAAAATGGAACGGTAAAGGTCATCGAAACCTTAGAAGCTCGTAACGAGAAAATTGACTGGTGTCTTGTTGGCGAACCCTCAAGCACCACAACGCTAGGTGATGTCATTAAGAATGGCCGTCGTGGCTCTTTGAACGCAAAGCTTACTATCAAAGGTAAGCAAGGGCATGTTGCCTACCCGCACCTTGCAGATAATCCTATCCATAAAGCTTCCAGAGCGCTTGCTGAATTAGCAGATATTGAATGGGACCAAGGAAATGAGTTCTTTCCAGCAACCTCTTTCCAAATCACCAACTTTAACTGCGGAACTGGCGCTACTAATGTCATTCCAGGCGTTGGTGAAGTGTTGTTTAACTTTAGATATTGCACAGAGGTGACAGCAGAAGAGCTCACAGAGAAAACCGAAGCAGTACTCGAAAAGTATGACTTAGACTACGACATTGTATGGAACCTGAGCGGACGACCATTTCTTACTGAGGCAGGCCCACTCGTTGAGGCCGCCGTTGCGTCAATTAAAGAAGTCAAAGGAATTGATACCGAGCTATCCACTAGTGGAGGCACATCAGACGGCCGGTTTATCGCGCCAACAGGTGCACAGGTCTTAGAGCTTGGCCCATTAAATGCGACCATTCACCAAGTGAACGAGCACGTAAGCGTTCAGGATTTGAATGATTTGTCAGATATCTATGAAGGTATACTGACGCGGTTGCTAGCGCCATAGTTTACTAGCCCAAGACAATGAATGATCAATTGCCACATCTCAAATGCCCTGTGTGCGGCAAGCCGCTCAAACTCATGGAGCGCACCTTGAGATGTGAGCAAAACCATTGTTTTGATCGCGCTAAACAAGGTTACTTCAACCTACTTCTCAACCAAGATAAATCTAGCAAGAACCCTGGCGATACGATCGAGATGGTACAAGCTCGTCAACGGTTTCTAGCGCTTGGCCATTACCGAGCCATTGTTGATGCTTGTATTAGTCAAATAAGTCATCATGCGAAGTCGCACCAAGTGCCTACCATCACGTACACAGACATAGCCTGCGGTGAAGGCTACTACACTCAACAGTTCCATAATTTTCTAGCACGCGATATGTCTCTTGAATGCGCCTTAACTGGTATAGATATTTCTATACCAGCAATTCGCACAGCTGCCAAACGAGTGAAAGAGGCAGCATGGTTAGTTGGCAATGCGTTTCGATTGCCCGTCTCAGATCATAGTCAGAGCCTTGTAACACATATGTTTTCACGTCCCTGTATGTCGGAAGCACGACGCATCATTATGAATGATGGGCTGCTTCTTGACGTGTCAGCAGGCCAAAACCATCTCATTGAATTGCGGAAGCACTTATACCCAGACGTAAAAATTAAAAAGCGGGTAGAGAAAACACCGATATCAAACGAGGATTTTGAATTACTCGAAGACCAACGCGTTTCTTATACCTTCACGCTCAACTCAAAAGACGCCATTCTTGACCTCATCACAATGACTCCACATGTTTGGCGTGCGCAACGCTCTGAGATCGAGCGCACCGCAGAATTGAGATCGCTTTCATTAAGCTGCGATGTATATGTTGCAAGCTATAAACCAAAGAATCATATAAATGGAAACTAGATTTAAGCTATTCTTTGTGTTCAGCGCACTCTTATTGATATCACTCTCTGGCTTAACCTACGCTGAGTTTTATATGGAAGATTCAGTGCAACAAGAACTAATTGGTCTAGTTTCATTAATAGCAGCAGCCCTATCGATATTTGGCGTTGTCGCTGCATATGTCATGATATTGTGGCAACGACTAAAACGCTTTTTCACTACGGATACACGACGATGACACAGCAACCCGATGTAGAGATTTATATAAAGAATGTTGTGCTCAACGACCTCGCTTCATGGCTCGCCGAAGTTTTTAGCGACACAGATATAAAACTGATCACTAATATCAAATTAGATAGCCCTAAGCCCGTCACTACGCATATATCTCTGGACGAACAACGCATTGAGTTAATGATAACTCCACGCGCAGCAGGAAAGGCTTACACAAGTATATGGTTTAAGAGCCAGAATACTCCGTGGGAAAGTGACCTAGAATGTGCTCATTCGGCGTTAACTAATATGGATACGGAAGTCAGATGTTCTGCAGAATCGTATACGGAATCAGAAGAAGAATTTAGTGAGAAATGGTGGAAACTTACAAGAGATTCAAAAGAATTAGTGGTTTGGGCTTAACTGCCTAGATTTAGCGTGAGCTCCCCACTCACACTAAATCTAGGCAATTACAGCAATTAGCCAGACACAGTATTTGTTATTTAACGACAGATACGTTGTCCGCCTGCTTACCTTTCTCACCAACAGAAATGTCAAAGCGAACATTCTGACCCTGACGCAAACTACGACGACCGCGACCACGAATAGATCTAAAGTGCACGAAGATGTCATCACCTGACTCTGTTGTAATAAACCCAAAGCCTTTATTTACGTTGAACCATTTTACGCTTCCGTAATTTGAGCCTTCATCACCGCCAACTTCGTCATCGGCATCATCACAAGGCTGAGAGCGAACATCTGAGTCAAAAAACAAACTCGAAATCACTGACGCAACTAAAAATAAAACGAATGCTGCCGCGTAGAAAGCCATTCCATTAGACGTATTTAAAAAATCAATTGCTGATTGTTCGCTTGCGAACACATCCAAACGTGAGCCGGCTAAGAATATAAGGAAAGGAAACGGAAGCGCGACCAAGGCACTAATCGTTATCTTCTTAAACATGAAAATATCTCTTTTAAAATTGTTAGCATTATTAATAAGCTACAGATGTAACGTAGCTCAAAGATTTGTTGCCAAGACAACTGCTACATTGAATCACAATATGTTTTTATATAAAACTGCGATTTGTCCAACCTTTCAATTCATTAATCGCTACGACCATAATAAAAGGACTCGCCGCCAATCATGCGTATTTTCGCCGCTTGTTTAGCGCTTATTTTTAGCGCCTCTATCTCCGCATTTGAGCACTTCTCAATCACGCGTGACTGGCAAACGATTGAAGGGCAATACTCTAAGGTTACTTACCCAAAAACTAGAGAGAAAGAAGCCCTGCATGCTCTTGCGTCTGCGGATAATGTACTGCCTCAACTTAGTGACTATTTATCTTGGACACCCTTCGACAAAGTCGAAATCGTATTAAGCGATCAAAGTAGCTCAGCGAATGGTTACGCAACGCCTTTCCCTTATAACCGAAGCGTATTATTTCTCGCATTGCCCTCTGGTGTTAGCGAGCTTCAAGACTACGATAACTGGTTAGACTTACTGATCCTGCACGAGATGACCCATATTATCCATCTCGATAAAACACGTGATGCGGCGAGTTACCCGCGTTACATATTCGGACGGAATATCTTTTCTTTCCCAAACATATTTTTATCTACCTTTTTTAAAGAAGGCCTAGCTACTTACGCAGAAACATCTTTAGATAAAAACGTGGGAAGAGGACAAAGCGCCTACTACGATATGGTGATGCGAACCGAAGTCGAATCAGGTCTCTTACCCTTAGGCAAAATTCAACAAAGCACTAGGGATTGGCCGTTCAACAAAAGCTATAGCTACGGCGTAAAGTTCTATCAATTTTTAGAGTCGAAATACGGTCCAGATAGCATTCCACGGTATGTTGAAGCAACAAGTGGAAGGCTGATTCCTTTTCTCGTCGATGGCCCAGCGAAATTCGCAACATTTTCAGACGGGTTAAAAGAGCTGTGGGCCGAATATTTAACCTGGCTTGAGCTCGAGTATTCACAAACAGTTGAGGTAAGAACCGCTAATCAAACGACTTTTTCTCCTGTTACAAATACTGGTTACATCAATAGGAGTCCTTATTTTGGTGAAGACGGTTCACTGTATTTCATCGCGTTTGATCCTTATGGCCCGAGCACGCTGTCTGTTTCAAAAGACGGAGAGATTCACTCACTAGAACAAACACAATCAACCGCACAGATCGTGTATGTTGACGCAGACCACGTATTTTATATACAACCAAGCCCTTGCGGCCACCACGCAACGAGCAATGCACTCTATGTTTACAACATTGAACTAGGCAAAGCCTCACAAATAAAAGATTGTACGGGCTACAACAGCGCCGCATTTTTTCAGACCAATGACAAGCTAACGCTAGCAGCTGTGAAATCAGATGGCTTAATTAAATCTTTAGTGACCGCTGAGTTTATTAATGGCAATTTGGAAAACGAACGAACTCTATATACGCCAAACTCATATGAAAACTTAGCCACGCCCTTATGGAAAGACGCTAATACAATCTTATTGACGCGAAAGCCACCATCACAGCCATGGCAGCTAGTTGAATATAGTTTGAATGGCCAGTCTTTAAACATCGTATTGAGCGAAGCGAACACCAATATATTTGAAATCTACGCCGGCCCTACCTCACAAAACGTCATACTGAGCAGCGATAAAAATGGATTTATAGAGTTATGGTCATATCATCTAGAACAACAGTCACTGAACCCTTTGACGATCAGTATTGGGGGCGCGAGTTCGGGATCATATAGCGCTCAAACTGGACAGCTCGCCTATCGCTATTACAGCGACAAGGGATGGGACATCGTATCAACCGACTATAAAGAATTATCTCCTGTCATTAATGCGGAAAAGAGCGCGGAGAGAAATGCGGAGAAAACCGCGGAAAGTAACCCAGAAAACAACGCCATGCCAGGTACAGTTCAATCACCTCATTCATACAAGGGCTTAGAATTAGATACAAGCTCGCATCAAGATCGTGAACATAAACCCCTCTTACAACACGACTACAATCCGCTTGAAAGTATTGCACCCCAGTCTTGGTTTTTTGGTTTCACTAGCGACAACACCAACACCACAGCCTCAATCATTCTTAACGGGCGCGATGTCTTAAATTTTCATAACTGGGGGCTTATCGCGGGTAGAGATTTCGACAACGACTTAAATGTCTTTTCTGGCGCTTATACCTTATACAACCATCTCACTGCATTGTACTCACGTGCATACGATTACACCGAAGGCAGCGCCTCGGGGCCCCCAGCCTTCGTAGACAAAGCGCGCCTCATAGAAGACCAAGAAGACAGCGCGTTACTGGCGCATAAAACATGGCGTTTTGATTTTTCCCAATTGACCCTTACTGGAGGTGTAAACAATTATCAGCGCACCCTCGAGGATCAGTTCACCAACACCCAGCAATCAATCCACGTCGAAACATTAGGGCTTAGCGCGATATACAACAACGCCATTCAAGCTTTATATGGGGTTAGCCCAGCGCACGGTCGCACCATTCAACTCAACATCGAACGAGATCGTGTCGAGATAAATTCTGGTGATCAGTCATATGGAAACGTTTGGATCCTTGATTGGCGCGAGTACATCGCACTCTATGGCCCACATACACTAGCCTTGCGCGCATTTATAGGTGAAGCGCAAACTGGAGCAGACTTCTTTGATTTAGGCGATAGCCCGTCCATCACCGCATTTAAACAAGGCTTGATTCACCAACGCGAAAAACCATTGCGAGGCTATCCAGATTCTGCACAAGAGCTTCGCGGCTTTAAGCCAAGTATTTATTCGGCCGATTACCGATTCCCTATCGCCTATGTCGACCAGGGAATCGACGCTTGGCCTATTGGTCTTCACACCATCTCTGGAGCGCTATTTTATGAATCCGGCACGCCAAACCGAGACAAATCAACGTTTGATGCCGCCGGAGTGGAGCTAAATGTCGGTCTAGATTTGGGTTACAGCGCGCTGCCGGTCGCATTGAGGCTAGGCACTGCATTTCCGTTTGACGAAACATCTACCGCACCGGACAAAGATCCAAATTATTACTTAGGGATCGGATACAGTCTCTAAGCTTTTATGGTTAGTTAATACGAAAATCGATTGTCTGCGCTGAGAAATAGTGCAGACATTCTCTCTTTTACCCCTGCTTAATACAGCCACTTTTCTTGAGCTCTTCAAGTTGACCAGCATCAAAGCCAAACTGACCTAGCACCTCATCGGTATGGGCTCCTAACGGTGCACCTAAACTTGGTTCTTGAACCCTATCAAATGGCAAAGCACTTGCAATTTGTTTCACGCTTTCACCGCTTTCTAATTGAACATCAATAAACATTTTCCGCGCCTTAAATTGAGGATGTTCAGCAGCTTCGTTCACTGTAATAACAGGCTCAACGCAAGCGTCTAGCTTGCCAAATATATCGATCCACTTGGCTTGCGTTTGCGCCGAAATCTTTTCTGCAATCGCTGCGCGCAAGGATGTCTGCGTCTCAGGTCTTTGATCGGCAATTTTTGATAACCAGTCACTAAGCTCCAATGTCTGCAATAAGCTCATTGCAAAATTAGGCTCTAAGCTACCGATCGAGATAAACTTGCCATCGGCTGTTTCATAATACTCATAGAATAAGCCTCCATTGAGCATTCCTGACCCTAACTCAGGATCCTGTCCGCTGACTAATGCCCCAGCACCGAACATGGTGTTAAGACTCAATGCAGCATCTGCCATTGATATATCTAAGTATGCACCCTTGCCTGTATTTGGGCGTGCGAATAATGCAGCAAGAATAGACATCACCGCATGATGAGAGCCTCCGGCTATGTCAGCAATTTGTGTTGCAGAAAGTACCGGCCCCGTTTCCTTCCGTCCTGAATAGCTCGCCAGTCCCGATAAAGCTAAGTAATTGATATCATGCCCCGCCCTGTCCTTGTATGGGCCAGTTTGACCGTAGCCAGTAATTGAACAGTAAACGAGCTGTGGGTTAATTGACGACAAAACCTCATAATCTAGGCCAAGCCTTTGCATCACACCAGGGCGAAACTGCTCGATCACAACATCATAATCAGAAATCAATTTCTCGATGATTGATTTGGCAGCAGGATTCTTTAAATCGATCGCAATCGACTTTTTGTTACGATTAATCGATGCGTGCGCCGCCGACACCTTCGCTTTACCTTGACCGACCATAGGCGGCATCACTTTCAATAAGTCAGGCCGATTTGGCGCCTCGATTCTCAGCACCTCGGCTCCCATATCAGCAAGTAACTGAGTTGCGTAAGGACCAGGTAACAAAGTTGAAAAATCTAGGACGCGGACGCCTTCTAATGGTAGGGACATATTCAATGGTAAGCTCTTGTGATTGTTTAAGGTTGCTGTCTTATTCTAGGAATACCGAGGTCAGAGTAATATTACTCTGACCCCAACATGACATCGTGACTCACATACAAACGAAGATCAGACCATTGACCTTGCAATGATTAGCTTCATGATTTCATTCGTGCCTGCGTATATCTTTTGAACGCGCGCATCAGCATAAGCACGTGCAACCGGATATTCCCACATGTAGCCGTAACCGCCATGCAGTTGCAAACATTCATCTATCACATCGCATTGAATTTCAGTGGTTAGATATTTAATCTTCGCCGCTGTCACTACATCCAACTTACCTTCAAGGTGAAGTTCCAAGCATTTATCTACAAAAACACGCACCATAGTGAGCGTTGAGGACATTTCAGCGAGTTTGAATTGAGTGTTCTGGAACGCCGAAATTGGTTTGCCGAAAGCTTTACGCTCTTTAACGTAAGCAAGCGTTTGTTTGAAGATTGACTCAGCATTAGCAATAGCATTCAAACCGACTGACAAACGCTCTTGTGGCAACTCTTGCATCAAGTAAATAAAGCCCATACCTTCAGCACCAAGTAAGTTTTCTTTCGGCACTTTTACATCTTGGAAGAATAACTCAGAAGTATCCTGAGCTTTCATACCAATCTTTTCTAAGTTCGTGCCTTTAGAAAATCCTGCTGAATCCGCATCAACTAATAATAAGCTGGTGCCTTTTGCGCCGCCGTCTGGGTCAGTCTTCGCAACAACGATGTAAAGATCTGCCAACTGGCCGTTAGTAATAAAGGTCTTCGATCCATTCAATACATAGTGATCCCCATCGAGCACAGCATTGGTCTTGACACCCTGTAAGTCCGATCCCGTTCCCGGCTCAGTCATCGCAATCGCGGTGACAATCTCACCGCTTACACATTTCGGAAGATATTTTTGCTTCTGTTCTTCCGTGCCGTAACGCTCGATATAAGGAACCGCGATATCCGAATGCAACCCAAAACCAATGCCACTCAGGCCAAGCTCTGCAACCACTTCATCTACGATCGCGTTATAACGAAAATCTGCGCCTACACCGCCATATTCTTCGACAACTGTTGGAGACAAATAGCCTTGCTGGCCAGCCTTCGTCCACAGTTCACGTGATACATGGCCGTCTTTTTCCCATTGGGCATGGTAAGGCACAGCCTCTTCTTCCAAGAACTTTCGAAGACTATCTCGAAACATCTCGTGTTCAGATTCATAAACAGTACGTGGGATCATATTGAAACCTCTTTATAGCTTGGGCGGAATTGATTATCTCGCCCCGTTTTATGTTTATTACCTTAATTATTCTTATTACTAGATGCCCAACGTGAGACGTCAGGCTTCTAGCACTAATCTTTAAATGTCTCACCTTTCTGAGCCATTTCTTTCAGTAACTCTGGAACTGCAAAGCGATCGCCAAATCGTTCGTGAAGTTCTTCGGCGCGTGCCACGAACTCTGGTAGTCCAGTTTGGTTGATGAACTGTAAAATACCGCCAGTCCACACTGGGTATCCAATACCCATAATCGAACCGATATTAGCGTCACGCACAGACGTAAGCACTTTCTCTTCAAAACACCTAACAGTTTCAATCGCTTGAATATACAAAAGACGATCTTGCAGATCTTCGAGCGCAAACTCAGCGCTTTGACCAAACAACTCCGTTAGACCAGACCACAGGTGTTTCTTGCCTGCTGCGGGGTATTCGTAAAAACCGCCACCAGCTAATTTGCCGGGACGACTCGCTTCTAGCATTTTGTCTACCACAGCATCTGCTGGGTGAACTTTATATTGTTTGCCCTCAGCCTCCATATCACGAATAGTTTGGTTACGAATTTTCTCGACCAAGGTCATGCTCACTTCATCTGTGACGGCAATTGGACCAACAGGGAAGCCAGATAAGAACGCCGCATTTTCGATGGCAGCTGCAGGTACACCCTCGCCCAACATAGCCATACCTTCATTTGCATAAGTGCCAAATACACGAGAGGTATAAAAACCACGGCTATCGTTCACAACAATAGGTACTTTCGCGATCTGCTGAACAAAGTCATAAGCTCGGGCTAAGGTTTCATCGGAAGTTTGCTGACCGCAGATAATTTCGACCAACGGCATCTTGTCGACAGGCGAGAAGAAGTGCAGACCGATGAACCTTTCAGGACGCGCTGACGACTCAGCAAGACCTGTTATCGGTAAAGTAGAGGTATTTGATGCAAAGACACCTGTTTCGAGCATCTGTGCTTCAGCTTCTTGCGTTACCTTGGCCTTTAAACCACGATCTTCAAACACTGCTTCGATAATAATATCGCAGCCTTCTAAATCAGCGGCATCCGCAGTTGGATGAATGCGCGCCAAGGTCGCATCGCGCTTATCTGCACTCAGACGGCCTTTCTTAACTTTCTTATCAAGAATATTCTGACTGTACTCTTTACCTTTCTCTGCCGATTCTTGGCTGACATCTTTCAGAACAACCTCGATACCACGCGTTGATGCAGAATATGCAATACCAGCACCCATCATCCCTGCGCCAAGCACACCCAGCTTTTTGAATTTCGTTTTCTCAACACCCTCAGGACGTGCCGCACCACCGTTGATTTCATTAAGCTGATACCAGAATGTATTAATCATGTTTTTAGAAACCTGACCACATACCAACTCAACGAAATAACGCGTCTCTATGCGCATTGCTGAGTCGATATCCACCTGAAGACTTTCTACCATCACAGACAAGATCGCTTCAGGCGCAGGTAAAACACCTTTCGTTTTGTCGCGCATCATTGCCGGTGCTATCGGTAGCATCTTCGCGAGTGCAGGATTAGTTGGTTTACCGCCAGGTACTTTATAGCCTTTCACATCATACGGCTGCTGAACTTTCGGGTTCGCTTTGATAAATGCAATCGCTGCATCAACAAGCTCGTCTTCAGACGCGACGATCTCATCGATCAACCCCAGCTCTTTACCTTTCTCTGGCTTAAACTGCTTGCCTTCTGTCAGGTATGGCAAAGCAGCTTGCAGACCAAGCAATCGTGACATGCGCACAACGCCGCCCCCACCAGGAAGCAAGCCAAGCGTCACTTCAGGTAAGCCGAGCTTCACGCCTTCGCTGACAGATATTCTGTGATGACAGGCAAGTGCTAATTCCCAACCGCCACCAAGCGCTGCACCATTAATACAGGCAACAACCGGCTTGCCACAGGTTTCGAGATAACGCATCGACACTTTAATGCTCTGTACCATGTCGTATAACTGCTGCGCATTTTCTCGCTGCGTCGCGAACAAATCATCAAGATTACCGCCGGCAAAAAATGTTGTCTTATTCGAACGAAATACCACACCGTCGAAATCATCACCCTTAAGCTGTTCAACCGCGGCAACCATAGACTCGGTGAACTCTTGGTCCATCAAGTTGGCACCAGAATTGGGCTTATCAAGAATCAGGTGAACAATATTATTTTGATCTTTTTCGTAGATAACTGAACTCATGAAATTTTCCTTAAACCTTCTCTAATTCTTGTTCTCAAACACGTTCAATAATTGTCGCGATACCCATACCACCGCCTACACATAAGGTGGCCAGTCCGGTTTTCAAATCACGTGCCTCTAACTCATCGAGAAGTGTTCCAAGAATCATGGCGCCGGTAGCACCTAATGGATGCCCCATAGCGATTGAACCGCCATTCACGTTAACTTTGTCAGGGTTAACACTCATCTCATCAATAAAGCGCATCACTACTGACGCGAAAGCTTCATTGACTTCAAATAAATCAATATCATCTACTGACATGCCTGCGACTTTCAGTGCTTTTCGAGCAGATGGTGCTGGACCTGTAAGCATGATAGTTGGGTCCGTACCAACTACTGCCGTAGAAACAATACGAGCACGAGGTTTCATACCAAATTTCTCACCCGCTTCAGCGCTACCAATCAACACTGCCGCAGCGCCATCAACGATACCCGATGAATTACCCGGGCTATGAACGTGAGTAATACTTTCTACTTGTGGGTAGCGCTGACGTGCTACACCATCAAAGCCCATATCACCCATCATCTGGAACGAGGCTTTTAGCCCGCCTAAGGTTTCTAGATTACTATCTGCGCGAACAAGCTCATCATGAGCAAGTATCGTAATGCCATTGCGATCGGTCACTGGAATGACTGATTTACCGAACGACCCGCGTTCCCACGCAGCCGCTGCTTTTTTATGAGAGTTCATGGCAAAGGTATCAACATCTTCGCGCGAATATCCGCCAAGCGTTGCGATTAAGTCAGCACCGATACCTTGAGGCATAAACCCTGTATCAAAGTTGGTCTCTGGGTCCATTGCCCAAGCACCACCATCACTACCCATTGGCACACGTGACATAGACTCAACGCCACCCGCGACAACAAGATTTTCCCAACCCGAACGAATCTTCATTGCAGCGGTATTTACGGCTTCTAAACCAGATGCACAGAAACGATTGAGCACAACACCAGCAACGTCCTCATCCCATCCCGCTGCAAGTGCAGCAGTTTTAGCGATGTCCGCGCCCTGATCACCAACCGCCGTCACACAGCCCATTACAATGTCATCTACATAATTTGTATCGAAACCATTGCGCTCTTGTAAGGTGTTTAATAAGTCGGACAGCAAAGTAACTGGTTTTACTTCATGAAGTGCGCCAGTCGCCTTCCCTCGACCACGAGGGGTACGAATAGCATCAAAAATCAGGGCTTCGTTTGTCATTATCTTTCATTCCTGTTGTATTGGATTCAAACCGACAATGACTATAAACAAGCAAGCGCTTGGCTCAATGATAAAACCTTACAAGCTTGTTGATCTTTTCTTACAGGTTTAACGAAAGCTAAAAGTTCGGTAAGACTATGTTTCACAGATCAAAAATGACGCAAAACAGAAGTGAAATACTCATACTTCGAAAGCACTGGAGAGAAAAATTGGATTTAATGAGATTCTGATTTTGGACTACGAAATGCGGTTGGGCTTTGACCTGACCACTTCTTGAAAGCACGAATAAACGCGGCTGGTTCAGAGAAGCCGAGCAACTCTGATAGTTGATTCACGGATATATCAGATGTCTTTAACAGTAAGAATGCCCTCTCTCGACGCACACTGTCTTTGATCTCTTGAAAGCTGTGCCCTTCTTCTTTTAAGCGACGTCTGAGCGTATGTGTGGTTGTATTTAGATGTCCTGAAGTATCATCAAAACTTAGAGTTGATGACTTAGCATAAGCATCAATTAAAAGCCTTTTCACTTGTGCTGTGACGCTATCATCTGCCCTAAATTGCGTCAGCAAAGATTGAGGCGCGTGGCTGAGGAAATTTACAAGAGTATGCGGATCTTGCTTAATGGGTAATCCAAGCATTCGTTTGTTAAATGCAAAGACATTTCGCTCGGCACCAAAGTTCAGTGCGCACGGAAACATAAGCGAAAATTCATCTGAATAACTAGGCTCGTCAAACTGAAAGTCAACCCTATCAAGCAACATCGGACGATCAATCATCCAGCAAGACAAACGAATCCATATCACGAACATAGAGGTAATAAAAAACACTTCATCTTCACCTAGAGGATTATCCCACGCGAAGACAAAGCGAGCCTCGTCGCCCTCTTCTTCTAAGGTCAAACGCAGATCATCCGTGAGCAAGGCGATATACCGAGCACTCCGAAGCAAGCCTCGTCTGAGGTTAGGCGCAGAGATAAGGGCGTGGCACATCATCGAAAACGTTCCGAGTTTGAGTCTGTGACTCAGAAAGCCGCCCGCCTCATCTTCCATGTAGCGCCACAAAGTAATTAAAAATACGCCGAGCTCCTCAAGAGGGAAGCGCGTGTTGTCATCATCAATATTAATCAAATCAAGCCAATGCTCTAGTCTGGCTTGCGCGCACACGGCTTCAAGATCAACCGCGCGTTTACGAGGTGCGATAAGTAATGATCGAATGAGTTGAATGGGAACAGAATGCTGACGCTTCAAAGTACACCTAGTTTTTATTCTATACATCAAATGACAACCTAGACCTGAAGCCTAAGCTCTTACCATTCATTGTAAACAAACGCGCTCTAGTGTGAATGTGTTTTTAAAAACAATCGCTTGATATCTTCAACCACAAGATAGTTAATCGGCACTAATATCAGGGTAATCAAGGTCGCGAACAAGATCCCAAAGCCTAAGGATACCGCCATAGGTATCAAGAATTGTGCTTGTGTCGATTTTTCAAACAACAAAGGCATTAATCCGATAAAGGTCGTCAGTGACGTCAATATCACAGGCCTAAAGCGTGACGCTGCAGCAATGCGCACGGTATGATGAATCGCCATCCCTTCAGCGCGCTTTTTATTGACGAAATCAACGAGCACCAAGCTATCGTTTACCACAACACCAATAAGAGCGAGCATACCGAGCAAACTAATTAAGGTAAGATCCATCCCCATAATGAAATGACCACCAATCGCACCTATTGCTCCGAAGGGAATCACAGACATCACAATAAACGGCTGAAAGTAGGACTTGAACGGAATCGCCAATAAGCAGTACACGACAAATCCGACGAACAGTAACCCGTATTTCAAGCTTCCAAAGGACTGACTTTGCTCCTTGGCCTCACCTTCTAACAAGTACGTAATTCCAGGATATGCAGCTAACTCAAGGTCTAAGAAATCTCTTAACTCTTGATTCAAAATCAACATGTTGGTGTTTTGCTTGTCGACATCAGCCTGCACATTGATCGTACGCTTACCGTCTTTACGAAGAATCGACAAGGGACTGATCGATGGAGACAGATCAGCAATAGCCCCCAAGCGCACGCGTTCACCGGTAGGCGTCGTGATTAATACATCGCGCAATTTAGCGACACTCTGACGCTCGTCAATGGGATAACGCAATACAACCTTTATGTCGTCTTGCCCACGTTGAATGCGCTGCACCTCGAGCCCAAAGAAGATATTCCTCACTTGTGATACAACTTGCTGCCTAGTCAATCCCAACACATGCGCTTCTTTGCGTAAATTGATGTCTAAGGCTTGCTTGCCATCAGAGAAGGTATCACTGACATCAAATACACTAGGATAAGACGCGAGCTTTTCTTTCAATTTGTCGGCGATTGCCGATAGCTCATCGAAGTCATCACCACGTAATTCGATATCGATAGGATCACTGACACGACCAATTTCGGCGCGATAGGTCAGTCCGTCAGCACCAGGAATAGTACCTACGAGGCGGCGCCATTCATTGACCAGTTCTCGACTAGATATCGCCAGAGAGCGATCTTCAGGTGCTGTAATTTCAAACATTACCCGACCAATATTACTGCCTGATGAGCTACCCGCAGAGCCTGTTGTCGCCATAATGTTCTCGATAATCGATTCATCACTAACGGGGTCGATATACTTGTCTTGTAATACTTGTGCCTGCTCTAGCATGAAGACGACGTGTTGATCGGTAACAGGCGCTGGGGTACCGGTTGGCATCGTTAACGAGGCTCTTGCCACTTCACTCTGCACTTTAGGGAAAAATATGAAACGCATTAAACCGGAACTCAGCGCACTGCTGAGTATAAAGAGTAAGCAAATAGCAAAGGTCAAACACGCGTAGCGATACCGCAAGGCGACGCTAAGCATTGGCTGATAGAAGCGTAATATAAAGCGCTCAAACCCGATTGCAAAACGTTCCTGCAACGCTAGCAACTTACCCATTAAGGTATCGCTTTGAGAACGATGAATTCTGATGTTCTTGAGGTGCGCTGGGAGTATTAACTTCGATTCAATTAGTGAAAATAAAAGAATCGGTATGACCACCACAGGGATTGCAGCAAACAGTTGACCACGAACACCTTCAATAAAAGCAATGGGCATGAACGCAGCGATAGTGGTGAGGATCCCGAATGTCACTGGAACAGCAACTTCCTGCGTTCCATTGATAACGGCCTCGATACCGCTCTCGGATTTTCTTAGATGCGAGTATATGTTCTCGCCCGTGACAATCGCATCATCAACCACAATCCCTAGAATTAAGATGAAGCCAAATAGCGAAATGATATTAATGCTCACGCCAAAAAACGGCATGACAAAAAAGGCACCCATAAAGGTGACAGGAATACCGATACAAACCCAAAATGCGATCGCGGGGCGTAAAAACAAAGTCAGCAGCAACATCACAAGAATACCGCCTTGTATCGCACTGTCGCTTAAAGTCTTGAGACGCTTTTTGACGATATTAGATCGATCTCGCCATGCGGTTAGTTGCAACAACTGGTTTTGATCTTCACTGCGCGTTGCTATGTAGTCTTTTACCTTATCGGCAACATCAATCGCACTTTCGTCGCCAACACGATAGATCTCAATCAGGGCCGCTGGTTTAACGTTGAAACGCGTAATACTTACATCCTCGACAAAACCGTCGACGATATCTGCAACGTCACCCAAGCGAATGACTCCGCCAGTATTACTAGTACGGATAACAATACGGCTAAACTCATCCGCCCCATAAGCCTGACCACTTGAGCGAAGCAATATGTCGCCGCCTACTGTTTTAATTGCTCCAGCAGACAAATCGAGTGAGGCCTCTCGTATACGCGAAGCGATTTCTTCAAGAGTAATGCCGTAACGCTCTATTACTTGCTCACGCACGTAGATAGACACTTCATAATCGCGCACACCATCAAGCTCAACTTGGCTTACGCCAGTAATTGCAAGCAAGTCGTCCCGAATACTAATTGCTTCTTGTCGCAATTCACGCTCGGCAAGATCACCGTATACAGCCAAGCCAATGACTTCGCGTTGACGTTTCACCAAGGAGACAATAGGGCGTTCCGCATCAGCGGGTAAGTTATTGACACTATCAATACGGTTTTTAACCTCAGCTAATAGCGTTTGCGGATCATATCGCTCATCGACTTCAATATTGACCTGAGCCACTCCCTCAGTCGAGCGACTCGACAATGCGGCGATACCTTCGAGATCATCAACCGCTTGCTCTAGTTTGGTTGAGACAGAGCTTTCAATATCTTTTGGCAATGCCCCAGGCACGGCTACGCTAGCCTGAATAATTCGAGGTTCTATGCTAGGAAATACTTCAAGAGGAATATTTAGTTTTAAAGAGCCCAATCCAATCAGAACGATTGTGAGCATCAATAAGTTTGCTGCGACACTATTGCGCGCGAACCAAGCAATCATTCAGCAACCTTTATCAACGTACCAGATGAAAGTTGCCCTAATGCCGTAGTGATTAACATGTCACCTGCTTTAAGTCCCTCGCCGATCACTGAATACGTATCGTCTTGATGAATAACCTTCACAGTGCGGCGCTCAAGCTGATCTAATGAATCGCCTGTTGCTAGGTACACATATTCATTTTGATATATAAGTGAATTGGGAATGACGATAATGTCGCGCAGTACCTGGCCTGTAATTGTCGCAGACACATATTGATCAGGGAGCAGCGCAAGGCGCTCTTGAGTTTGATCAAAGGGAGAGTCTACTCTAGCGACGAGCGTAACCTGCTGAGTTTGCGTATCAACACCAGCCTCTAATCTCTGGAATGTCGCAGGCCAAAGAACTTTGCTCTGATCTGAACTTGATAACAAAGTGTTTTCAACAACAATGGACAAGACCTCACCTAGGCTTCCTTCAGCAGCTAGTATATTCAACTCATTTGCGTTCACTGGTAGCTTTACGATACCTGCATTCGTACTAAAACCTTCACCGAGCAAAGTGTTAGTAGAGACCACCTCACCTTGCCTAACGTTCGCATTTCGTATCAAACCATCAAAGCCTGCACGCACCTTCGTGCGCTCAAGATTTAACTTAGCCGTATCAAGCGCAACATTTGCCGCACTCAAACGTGATTCAGCAGCTTTAACATGAGGGATACGCAACACGTAATCTTGCGCTTTTTGATTTGGATTACGCTTATTCCAATCTGTCAGCGCTTGTTGCGCTCGGGCTTTTTCGTCTTCTAGGTTAAGCTTCGACGCCGAGAGTTCAGCCTGAGCTTGAGCCACTGCACTCACGAAACTTACGTCATCAATCTCAAGTAATACATCGTCTGAACGAACCCGCTCGCCGTTTTTGAAGCGCGGGTTCTTGGTCACGACGTGCCCCGCAACAAGAGCATGAATCTTATAATCAAACTCAGGCTCAATAAGGCCAAAAGAACGAAGCTGCACTTGGTGGTCTTTTAACTCAAGCTTTTCGACCGATACGGTCAATGCACGAGACTGCACAACAGCGCCGCTTGTCGCTTCAGGTTTGGATAAGCCAAACCAAAAAATCAACAAAAATGTGAGGGCGATAATGCCGAGAATGACGGTAACCTGTTTCATTTACTCTCCAACAAACACGCTCAAGCTTACGAGCTCGGGCTAAATGAAAAATCAAACTAAGAAAAATACGATAGACGTACAACTTAATCTTCGCTTAAGATTTGGCCACAAGTTTAAAACGATGCAGCTGTTTGGTCGTGATTTGCCTCAACTCCGAGTACAAATCTGCGGCGAATGCACACAACAACAATAAACAGACAGCGGAAAATGAAAAAGATTCCATCCCACTCGCATCAAAATAATCGAAGACAAACTACGAAGTTAAGGCGTTTCATATATGGCGTCATCGCTTTCTCAATATTGTTATCGTACACCTACATTGCTCAGCAGCACGCCCCAAAACCACCAATAGTCGCGAGCGATACCGATTCAAAATCAAAGTGATAAGCCATATACTGCGCGCATTCATTTACCAGCACAGAAGCGGATATGTCACTTTCTTTAGAACAGCTAACGCATAAACTCGAAGAGCTCGAGATGAAGCTTGCATTTCAGGACGATACGATAGACACATTAAATCAGATTGTCACAAAGCAAAGCCGCGATATTCAAGATTTATGGACCGCAAACAAAGTCCTCAAACAGAGCTTAAATGAAATGAAATCGGGCAATGAAGATAACGCCCCAGAGCCACCACCTCCGCATTATTGATATGCTCAGACTTATTAAGGCACGGTCTCATGGACAGCGTAAATCAGTCCTACACCAAAAATTGCGATTTACAAATCATTAGTGCATTTAATACACTCTACCGCGCATGGATGCGACCAAATACGTAGAAGGATTCTACTCAACTCTTTACCAATCGGTAAAAGCGCTCCATGTGTCATTTAACAAGGAGCAGTTATGTTTAAAATCAAAACCTTTATTTCACTAGTCTTTGCCAGCGTGTTGGCCGTTGTGCTTTTACACAGCACAGTTGCTTACGCACAAGAAGCAAACCAAACCTCGGAAGCGTCCGTTCAATCACCCTTAAATATCAACGAAGCAGACGCGCAAACGATTGCGAGTAATTTAAAAGGAATCGGAGTGAAAAAAGCTGAAGCGATTATTCAATATCGAAAGAGCTACGGCCCATTTCATGACGTCGAGGAACTTAAAGAAGTAAAAGGAATTGGAAAAAGTATATTAGAAAAGAATAAGCACTTGATTGTAGCTAAGTAAAAACCAAAAGGCCTTTTAGGGTCAGATATAGCAAGATCTGACCCATGTTTTAACTACAAGCGGATGGCAAAAAACGTACTGGGATGCTTGAAGACGTTGCAGTCACTGTCCCGCTAGAAACACACGCCCATATTCCATCCGAAGCACGCTGCAATTGCAAAGTAGCTCCAGCTAAGCCAACACCTACATTTTTCAAAGCACAGCTAATACCACCATTGGACGTAAGCAGAGTTAGCGTACAATACTCACTACTTGCTGAGGTCATACCAACATACCCTCCGGAACCGGGCGTTAACGATGGAGTTTCTCCCTCATTAACAGCAACCTCATAGGTGATTTTTAGCGATGCTAATTCTGAAAATGCACTAGTTAACTGTGACTTTGAAACATAATCCTGATAAGCCGGAATAGCGACAGAAGCCAAAATACCAATTATCGCAACAACGATCATTAGTTCAATTAAAGTAAAACCTTTGACCTTTTTTATATCCATATCACTTACCAATTAAAAAGTTC
>NZ_LWFH01001110.1:0-1347 GCF_001635725.1 Oleiphilus sp. HI0066 | reverse complement strand
TAAAAGCCTACAAGCCTCCCAATGTCCCAGGCCTTTCTCACAGTCGCATTAGTTAAACTCAATCGGCGGCAATTTATTTAAGCCAGTTTCTTCTTTAGATTGATTGATAGCAGGTTTTGTTTGTCGAGACAGCTGAGTTGGAGTTTCTAATTCTTTCGACTCAAATGGTTTGCTTTTCTTGGCATTCTCAGCAGCGCGTCGACGTTTGAGCTTGTTTAAAAACTCCTCAACCAAAGGGGCTTTATTTTCGAGCTCTGGCACTTCTAGAATTGCTTTGACCAATAACTCATATGCATCGATTAGCCTAATAAAGTGGGGTGAACTTTTATGCAGGTCTTTGAGCAGTTTTACAGTGAGTTTGAAATTGCCTTTATCAAAATTGCTCCTCGCTAATTCAAATCTCAAATTAGGGTCTGTTGGCAAATAGTGTTTACAAGCCAATGATGCACGTTTGAAGCTAATCGCGAGCTTATCGTTTTGACCCGATTGGGTTAAGTGCTTGAGGTAGCGGTCGAATACTAGTGAAGCTTGATTTGGTGTCTTTGGTACGCGGGCCAAACTTAACTGGAAGCAGGATTCGTTCAGTTCTTTGTCGCCCGGATGGCTTTTTAAAGCTTGTTCATAGAGCCGGGCTACCTTAGTTAGCTCGCCTTTTTTGGTTAGAAGTTTGATATGAGCTAGGCACTTCTCTTTATCTGAGCGAATGCTTTTGGGCTCATTGGTGAGCGATTCAGCCGTGTAACCTAGCTTTCCTTGGTACTGAAAAATCATGTATCCCATTAAGTGGAACATGACCACAGAATAAAAGTTGGAAATCGCGGATTGAAGAGCCATTGAGACAAACGAGCCCTCGTAGCCAATAATTTGGCTAAGCAGATCAACAGAACCAAGCATGACCATCATCAATGCTAAGATAAGGCCATAAGGCATTCCAATACTGCTAATCAGCGCAATTATTTTTAGAGGGTTCAATGCTTCTGCGAGACTCTCCGTCATCGCATAGAGAATGATCATCGCCGGTATTGAAACGATGACAAAGAATCCAAGAAACGAAGCGAATCCTGATCCTAATAAAGTACCTGCTGTTGCGACAGCCACTAATAGCAATACAAGAACGAAGAGTATTTTGAATACTAAAAGCACACCGCCTTCATAAGCCGATGTGACATTGGGTGCTTGCATATTGCCCATGGCTGTTTCGGAAAGACAGTTAAAGCAATACTTAAACATCACACCAGAAGTTAATAGGTATAAACCTATCATCAGTGGCACAAACAAAAAGCTTGCCGCTGCCATGGCCATCGAAACAACAACGATAAACGAAAGGCTTTGCTTGCTCAGAGGATA
>NZ_LWFH01001109.1:0-700 GCF_001635725.1 Oleiphilus sp. HI0066 | reverse complement strand
AACCGATCGATTCATTTTGATCATTGCCAAGCCAAAACACGCCTAAGTAATCCCCTGAAAAACCGGCAAACCAGCTATCTCGAAAATCATTTGTTGTTCCAGTTTTTCCAGCTGTCAGCAATTGTGTGGGCAAAGTTCGATAAGCTGATCGTCCAGTGCCAGCACGCATGACCTCTTGCATGCCACTCTGCAACAGATAACTCGCTTCAGGCGAAATCACTTGCTCAACATTAAAGTGATATCGCGACAACAAATTACCTTGGTGATCTGTCACCTCACGAATTGCTCGCAAGGGCATATTAAAACCATTACTCGCGATCGTCTGATAAAACTTTGCGACATCGAAAGGCGTCATCGCTTGAGCACCCAGCAGCAATGACGGGTAAGGGTTAAGCGCCTCGTTCACGCCTAGTCGCCTCAAACTTTCTCGCACCCTATCCATACCAAGCTGCAAGCCAAGTCTGGCCGCCGCTAAGTTGTAAGAATTTGCCAATGCCTCAACCAGCGCGACCTCACCATGCGTCTCAGAATCAAAATTGCTTGGCGTCCACGTATCACCGTTCTCAAACTCAAGAACGAATGGTTCATCGGTAATCTTAGTCGCTAATTGAAACTGTTCTGGCT
Organism: Oleiphilus sp. HI0066; assembly: GCF_001635725.1. NCBI lineage: Bacteria > Pseudomonadati > Pseudomonadota > Gammaproteobacteria > Oceanospirillales > Oleiphilaceae > Oleiphilus > Oleiphilus sp. HI0066. The sequence continues at coordinate 76 of NZ_LWFH01001109.1, read as the reverse complement.
GTTCAAGTGCCGCCAAATAGATCGCTGGTTTAATCAATGAGCCGACGGCTCTATCTGCATCTAAAGCACGATTAAA
>NZ_LWFH01001108.1:0-1194 GCF_001635725.1 Oleiphilus sp. HI0066 | reverse complement strand
CACCGTGGATTGCCCAAAGGTCACCACCGATGCCTTTGTCTTTTTTCCACTGCGGCGGATTTTCAAGGCTGTTATCAAGCCATACGAAATAGAACGACGCGCCAATCCACGCGACACCCGCGATGACATGGAACCATCGGAAGAATAGGTTTAACCACTCTAGGAAATAAGCTTCCATTGTAAATATCCCTTATTGTTTCTCGTGGGCAAGTTCGCCCGCGACATAAGTTGCTTTAACTGAGCGGTCGTCGCCCAAAATGATCATTGCGAACAGCTTCTCGAAGAGTGTTTTACACTTCGACTGCTTCAAACTCATCAATGGTGTTGAATCGTAATCAAGTACCGCAAAGTCAGCTTCGCGATCTGCCTGGAATGAACCAATCTTGTCGTCTAGTTGAAGTGATTTTGCGTTGCCTAAGGTCGCCAAGTACAAGCTCTTAAGTGGGCTTAATTTTTGACCTTGTAGCTGACAGATTTTGTAAGCTTCGTTCAAAGTTTGAAGCATAGAGAAGCTTGTGCCACCACCAACATCTGTTGCAACGGAGTAGCTCACTTTCTCTTTTTCAAGCTTTTCTACATCTAGCAAGCCACTACCTAGGAATAGGTTAGAAGTGGGGCAGAAGCTCACGCTTGCGCCTGTTTCGCGAAGACGTTCGTGCTCGCGAGGCTCAAGGTGAATACCATGAGCAAACACTGAGCGAGGGCCTAGCAAACCGTACTGGTCGTAAACGTCTAAATAGTCTTTGGTTTCAGGGAAAAGCTCACGAACGAAAGCGACTTCGTCTTTGTTTTCACTGATGTGTGTTTGCATGAACGTGGTTGGGTGCTCTGCCATTAACTGGCCAGCTTTTTCCAATTGCTCATGCGTAGAGGTGATCGCAAAACGCGGTGTGATCGCGTAAAGCTGACGGCCTTTCTCGTGCCATGCTTCGATCAACTCTTTGCTGTCTTGGTAAGAGCTTTCTGGTGTGTCGGTGAGGAACTCTGGCGCGTTGCGATCCATCATTACCTTACCGCAGATCATACGCGTATTGCGTTGCTCTGATGCTTCAAAGAAAGCTTCAACACTTTGCTTGTGCACCGTACCGAATACAAGCGCTGTTGTAGTACCGCACTTCAATAGCTCGTCTAAGAAGAAGTTAGCGATTTTAGACGCATATTTTTTGTCTTCAAATTGACGTTCAGCAGGGAAGG
>NZ_LWFH01001107.1:0-1189 GCF_001635725.1 Oleiphilus sp. HI0066 | reverse complement strand
AGAGAGGCGATGACAGCAACAATTTTTCTCCAATGGTTTATTAGCGAATTACAGATAGAGGAGTTAGATCATGAGATTATTCGTGAACGGATACCTAATATTATCAGCATTTGAGCGCGTACTTTCTGCGAGAGCTGTCGTTCGTATTTTCAAATTGACTCAGCTTAGGCTGCAAAGTAAGCGACTATTAGAACTAGTCAGTTTGTATGCGCAGCGCACCCAGCAACGTAGGCAATTAGCGCATCTCGATCAACGAGCATTGTCAGATATTGGGTTATCTCACGCTGATGCACTGAATGAGGCAAATAAGCCATTCTGGAAAGAATAGGGTTCGGCTTTGCGCTCGTTCGCATATCACTGAAAACAACGCTAAATTTAAGCTCTACTTCAAAGCTGCAACGCATTTAGTAGCTATAAGTAGTCAAAAGCAGCTAGAAGTAGCCATGTCAGTTATTCGATTTGTAAAAAGGAACGATATGAATATCGAGACCATGTTTTCAGAGTGTTGGGCAGCGTATAGCAAGTTAAACCCTAAGGTGCTCGAGATGCGAGCCTTGCTTGCACAGCATTCTTCTGGTCTGTTGAATGATCATATTGCACTGCGAACCCTCAAACACTCCGAGTTTGGGTTAGGCCAGCTCTGTGCGCCCTTTGAGGAAATCGGCTATGAAGTGAGAGAGCACTATCATTTCAAAGAAAAGAAGCTGGAAGCGGTGCACTTAGAACATTCAAATATCGCGGATGCGCCAAAGGTATTTATTAGCGAGTTGTTGCTCGAACAGTGCTCGCCAGAATTGCAGGATCTTATCTCTCGAGCATTAGTAGACCGTTATCAGCCAATATTGGATGCTTTGTTACCCGTGTCAGGGGTGTCGTGGGGCCAGCCTTCGTATTCGGTGTATCAGACTCTTTTACAAGAATCAGAGTATGCGGCGTGGTTTTATGTCTTTGGCTTTGTGCCAAACCATTTTACGGTGAAAGTGAATTCCCTCAGCGATGTGGATGGCTTGAATGATATTCACGTGTTGAATGCGTTTTTAGAAGATCACGGTTATCAATTGAATAGCGCGGGTGGAAAAGTAAAAGGAAGCCCAGAGATTTATTTGGAACAGTCATCCACTTTGGCCGACAAAGTATCTATTCAATTCCAAGAGGGGAAGTACGACATTCCGAGTGTCTTTTATGAGTT
>NZ_LWFH01001106.1:0-2471 GCF_001635725.1 Oleiphilus sp. HI0066 | reverse complement strand
ATCACCATCAGAGTCCACACCAGTACCCGTATGAGTATTGTATGCATCACCAATAGAGTCACCAGCTTCAAATGCAGACGATGCAATACCGATTGCATCAATACTGAAGTTGAAATCTTTACCCTTCGTATAACCGTTACCAAGGAAATCACTAAACGTTACATCAGCGATGGTTCCGTCAGCGATCAGGTTTTCTACACCACCTAATTTTTCCCATGCATCTTTAGCGCTAACGTGGATCAGTAAGTCACCATCACCATACGTTTTTTTCGCACCAATAGTCATTGGGCCAGTGGTAGTCGCGTTATCTGAAACCAGTCCTGCTGCTTGCGCGTCAGTGACTGTTACACTACCAGATTGAGCTAAAATAAACTTCGCTTCATCAGGGTTACTGTTAGTTGCCGCAGCAATTGCTTGGAACTCAGCCGCTTTACGCACGCCAGAGAAACCAGTTTCCAGGTAATTATCAGCATAACCACTAGAGGTATCAGTACCGTCACCAGCAATATCAAGCTTTACACGAACGTTGTCGAAAAATCCGCCGACTTCAACATTTTCATTCGAACCAAAACTAATACCCGTTAGATATACCGAACCCGCATCCTTATACATGAATTCGCCAATACTGTATTTAGTTTCAAGGTCGATAGTCAGGCCAGCTTGACCCGTCATCTCACCCATTGCCGAATCGTCTAGCGCTTTAAGCTCAGCTTGAGCGCCTGCAGAGATTGCGGCTACCGCAACAGCAAGAGCAGTCTTGTTAACTACAGACATAATAGCCTACTCCTTATTATTGTTTTTAACCAAAAAAAGCCGCTCATGGGAGCGGCTTTCTCTGAGATTAACTCAACATATCAAGCGATATTAGTGAGCAGAGATAGTCCACTTAGTGTCGCTCTCGATGTCAGTCCAGTACAATGCACCGATTGACTGATCAGTATCACCAAACTTAAGTGCGCCGATTTCCATGTCGCCCTTGAATTCAGTGTTGATTGCTACACCGTCAACACCGATTGCTTCAGTTACTGCAATAGCATCGCCGTTACCGAATAGACCTGGGTTAGTAGCAGCAAGCGCAAGGTTTGCACCAGCAGTGTTACGTACCGCGTAGATTTCACGCTTAGACTGAGCGAAACCGAAAGAGAAGTTTCCGTCTAGGTCAGTAACGTCACCACGTACGTTGTTGATCTTCAAGTCTTCGATCAATACGCCAGCGATGTCTAAGTAAACGTCAAGATCAGTTACGTTAACGTAAGTGTTCCAGTTGATTTTAGAATCAGCGTTACCGATAGTATCGATATCTTTAATCCCGTCACCGTTCACATCGATACCGAAGCCGTTACCGTTGTTTTCGATATGAATGTCAACTGGGCCAAGGAAACCGTTGATAGAAAGATCAGAGATCAATACTGTAGTTTCTGCGTCGCCGTCTGAATCGATACCGTTACCAGTGTGCGTGTTGTACGCGTCACCAATAGAGTCACCAGCTTCGAAGCTAGAAGAAGCAAGACCGATAGCGTCGATGCTGAAGTTAAAGTCAACAGACTTCAAACCGTTAGAAAGGATAGTGTCAAAACCAGTAGTTGCGATTGACGCATCAGCGATCATGTTAGAAAGACCACCACTCTTCTGCCATGCATCTTTAAACGATACGTGGATAAGAAGGTCACCGTCGCCGTAAGTTTGCTTACCAGCGATAGAAACGTCAGTGTCACCTAGACCAGATTCGCCCCATGCGTTTTCATCGTCAAGGCCTACAGCAGTTTCAAGCTCAGAGATTTCACCAGTACCACCAGCTGCTTTCGCAAAGCGAGCATCAGCAGAACCAGCGTCAGAAGCATCAACTGCAGCCATGAATGCAGCCAAGTCACGTACACGTGAGAAGCCAGTGTCTAGTTCGTTGTCAGCGTGACCACTTGAAAGATCAGTACCATCACCAGCGATGTCTAGTTTGATACGGATGTTATCAACGTAACCTGCAGCACCTGCACCAGCGTTAACACCGCCAGCGTCGTTAGTGTTAGCGCCCAAGCTAATACCAGTCAAGTAAACAGAACCAGCGTCTTTGTACATGAATTCGCCGATGGTGTACTTAGTTTCTAGGTCGATAGTCAAACCAGCTTGACCAGTCATTTCACCCATAGTGCTGTCGTCAAGAGCTTTCAATTCAGCTTGTGCGCCAGCAGATACAGCAGCGATTGCAGAAGCAAGTGCAATTTTTTTCAGGCCTTTCATATTATTCTCCTAATATTTAGGTAAGAGCGCTTCCTCTAAGTAATGCTTATATGGAAGCCAATATTATTGTTAGATTTCATTTCCGGCTGGCTTTCGCTAACCAGTGAGTGAATATTAAGGAATTCAATCACGCGTTTCCGTGAATGGACTCACAAAAAGTTACGCGGCGTTACAAAGCTAGAATTAGTTAACGCCAGTTTGCATTTCAAACCAATAACTGAACAAAAAACAGCCAG
>NZ_LWFH01001105.1:0-1302 GCF_001635725.1 Oleiphilus sp. HI0066 | reverse complement strand
CTGTTATCGATAATCTTTTAGCGAGCGAGGCAACAGGCTTAACGCCATCGCTGAGCCGTTTCTTTGAATCTTTGCAAGGCGCGGCTGAAGACCCAACTTCTGTACCTCAGCGTCAATTATTGCTCACGCAAGCTGAAGGCTTAGTGTCGCGCTTTCAAACATTGGCGGCGCGCCTTGAAGGCGTAGTTGCGAATATCAATCAGAATCTTGAAGCGGATGTTTCGTCGATCAATGCGCTGGCGCAGGGGCTTGCTGAAACGAATGCAGCTATCGCACTCGCTAGTAGTTCTACAGGTGAAGGTCAAAAGCCGAATCAATTGCTTGATGAACGCGACGAGCTATTGCGTGAACTATCTGAATACGTTCAACTTTCTGTTGTTGAAAACCCGAACAACGGAACAGTAAATGTGTATCTCGGAAAAGGCGACCCGCTCGTATTAGGCAATTCTGCGTCTCAGCTACAGACCATTCGTAATCCTGCTGATGGACGCTTATTAGATCTCGCCATCGTCAAAGATGGGCTACAGCAAAACATCACCGATAATGTTACTGGTGGCTCCGTCGGTGGCTTATTAGCGTTTCGCGATGGAGAGCTGACCACATCCATTAATGCCATTGGTCGTATTGCCATGACATTAGCGGATTCGATGAACGATCAGCATGCCGTGGGCATGGATCTAGAGAACAATTTAGGCGGTTTGTTTTTCGCCGATATTAATGACCCAGCCGTTGCAGCGGAGCGTGTTCTTGCAAACTCATTAAACACACCACCTTACGATCAATCGGTATCGATTTTTATTCAAGATACATCCCAGCTCACCACGGATAATTATGAGTTGAGATTTGAAGGGCCGACCGATGCCGACTTTATTGTGGTGAATCAATCCACAGACGAAACCGTTTATAAATCGACCCTGTCGAATGTTTTCCCTAGTCGCGTTTCGATCGATGGTTTTCAGTTATCGTTTAATGGTGGCACCTTCAAAGAAGGGGATCGCTTTACGCTTTATCCCACGCAAGCTGGCGCTATCAATTTTGAGCAAGTGATTGATCGAGTCGATGAGATCGCTTTAGCATCGCCCATTCGTTCGCGCAGTAGCTTAGGTAATATTGGTAACGCTCAAATTACGCTAGGTGAAATGCTCGATGTTAATAACCCTCTGACCAATCAACCTTTGTCAGAATTTGCAGTGCCAGGTGAGCTGAGCCCTCCTTTGTTGATTCGCTTCGTCACAGACAATTATTACGAAGTGCTTGATAACAGCAATCCGGCTAGTCCTGAGCCTTTGTCGCCACCGATCA
>NZ_LWFH01001104.1:0-1115 GCF_001635725.1 Oleiphilus sp. HI0066 | reverse complement strand
GCTCTTATTTAGCCTCGCTTGGGTGATGAAGCTAGTAGATCCCTTATTCAGTGTTTTGGATAACGATATATCCGGTAGGGACCTGATTTTAATACTCGGAGGTTTGTTCTTATTGATGAAATCCACGCATGAAATCCATGGGAGTTTTGAGATTAAAGATGTGTCAACGACAATGCTCGCAACATCTAGCTTTGCCTCAATACTCGTTCAAATAGCGGTATTGGATTTGATCTTTTCTTTGGACTCTGTAATTACAGCGGTTGGTTTGGTGGAGCATCTCAGCATTATGGTTATTGCTATTGTGTCCTCTGTGATTGTGATGCTGATAGCCGCTAATCCTATTGGCGAGTTTGTTGATAGAAACCCAACTATCAAGATGTTGGCTTTGTCGTTTTTAATCTTGATCGCGTTTACGTTGATCGCCGAAGGCTTTGATGTACATATTCCGAAGGGTTACGTATATTTCGCAATGGCGTTTTCACTATCGGTTGAGCTTCTAAATATTAAGTTGCGCTCGAGAAAAGTAGAGAAAGTCGAGACCATTCAATTGGCTCGAAAGCATGGATTTGACGATTCGTCTTTCGAGTAAGAATTTTGGCCAAAAAAAAGCTCAACCTGTCTCCAAGTTGAGCCTCAATCAAATCTGCTTGATGTGCTTATTCGCTAATTAATTGCTCAGCTTCAGCAATCTTCATATGGCGCACATCTTCACCTTTGACCATGAATATCACGTATTCTGCAACGTTCGCAGCATGATCACCGATACGCTCAAGCGCACGCAGTACCCACAGTACATTATGTACTTGTGAGATGCTTCGCGGATCTTCCATCATAAACGTCATCAACGATCGAATCGCTGAGCCATATTCGGCGTCAACAGAACTATCTTCGCGAATAATTTCCAAGGCCATGTTGGCATCAAGTCGTGCGAAGGCGTCTAATGATCCACTGACCATTTGAGTCACGCGTTGACTGATGTGGCGTACTTCGATGTAACCGCGAGGCGCTTTGCCTTCATCGCTTAATTTAATCGCCATTTTTGCAATTTTTGCGGCTTCATCACCAATGCGCTCAAGGTCAGAAATCATCTTAACGGTTGAAATCACTAAGCGTAG
>NZ_LWFH01001103.1:0-1187 GCF_001635725.1 Oleiphilus sp. HI0066 | reverse complement strand
GTGTGAATATCACCTGGTTGAAGCGCTGTATCAATTTCTTCAGCTTCTTCCATAGTCAGCTCAGTACCTAAAGCAGGCACTGCATCGTTGCTCACAACTAACCAGCGACGAAAAGTATCGTATTCACCCGTTTTGCGATCGATATTTACTAAAATATCGGCTTCTTCCTCGTCTTCATAACGCTTTTTAGTTGCTGTCGCCAATGCCAACTCAATAGCTTCGAAAATGACTTCTTTGTCAACGCCCTTTTCGTTTGAGACCGCCTCAACAACCAGCAGAATTTCTTTGTTCATCGCGTCGTTTGCTCCAATAATCCTAATCAATCAAATTGCGGTACGATATTCGCTTTCTCAATGCCTTCAACTGGGAACAAGTATTCTTCTTGATCCACCTGAATCACCACATCATTCCCTTCAACGCCTTTAATCAAGCCGTTGAACTTTCGTCGACCTTCAAATGGCATTCTTAACTTCAATGCAACTTGATGGCCTTTAAACCTTTCATAATGCGCAAGTTCATATAATGCGCGATCCATTCCCGGAGAAGACACCTCAAGGGTGTAATCACCTGCAATAGGGTCTTCAACGTCAAGCACGGCACTCAATTGGCGACTTACTTTTTCGCAATCCCCTAGCTCAATACCGCTCTCACGTTCTTTACCATCTTCGCCCACTTCCGAGCTCTCTGGCGTTTCAAGACTTTCTATATAAATTCGCAACATTGAGTGCTTACCTTGAGACAAGAAATCAATGCCCCAACACTCATAACCTAGCCCTTCTACGACCGGCTTAATAATGTCATTTAGTAGCTGTTTTTTAGCTGCCACTACGCCTCCAATGGGTTCGTTTTCATTGTTGCAGAAACAAAAAATGGGCATAAAGCCCATCAGTACAAAAAAGCCCCTACAATGAGGGGCTCTTTACAAAACTGCTGTAAGGAGAGCCTCAACTGGCGTATAGCCCAAACTCAGAAATTCTGAGCCGCTCCAAATACTGGCGGCATTATAGGCAGCTATACAGCAAGGGTCAACATAAAACAAAAAGCCCGTACTCGTACAAGTGCGGGCTTTTTTATTATTGGTGCCGATGGACGGATTTGAACCGTCACGAGCATAGCTCACCACCCCCTCAAGATGGCGTGTCTACCAATTCCACCACATCGGCATACTCAATTGATTAACTCAATTA
>NZ_LWFH01001102.1:0-1726 GCF_001635725.1 Oleiphilus sp. HI0066 | reverse complement strand
CACTAAAAGCATGGGTCGATATGATTTGTCGTGTTGGTGAAACTTTCCGTTATACAGAAAATGGCCCAGAGGGTTTGTTGAACATTGATACGATGTACTTAGTTGTTTCAACGGGTGGCGCGCCGGTAGGCAGTCCTGTCGATTTCGTTGTACCGTACATGAAGCAAGTTGCAGCATTTATCGGCGTAAAAAATGTTGAGGTGATTGCTGCGGATGCAACGAATGCGAATCGCGATGCTGCTTCTGAGAAAGCGCGTGCGAAAATTGAAGAACTAGCTGAATCGTTTTAGTCGGAAGCCGGGTTGTTGTTAGGAATATTGGGGTCGGAGTACATATGTACTCCGACCCCGAACTTATTAGATAAGTTCTAGTGTTACTGCAGTCGCTTCACCACCACCGATACACAAACTAGCAAGACCTTTTGCCTTACCTTCTTTCTTAAGGGCGTAGATCAACGTAGCAATAATACGTGCGCCTGAAGCACCAACAGGGTGACCAAGTGCTACTGCACCGCCGTGAATGTTGATCTTCTCAGCTGGAATGTTGTGCGCATTCATTGCTGTCATTGCAACCATTGCGAAGGCTTCATTCACTTCGAACAAGTCAACATCAGCTGAAGCCCAACCTGTTTTGTTCAATACTTTTTCAATAGCGCCACATGGTGCGTGCGTAAATTTCGCTGGAGCTTCTGCGTGAGAAGAAGTCGCACGAATTACCGCTAGTGGCGTTAAACCTTTTTCTTTTGCAACTTTTCCAGAACAAAGAATTACAGCTGCCGCACCATCAGAAATTGCTGATGAGTTAGCTGCAGTTACAACGCCATTCTTGTCGAATGCTGGACGAAGTGAAGGGATTTTTTCAGGGCGTGCTTGACCAGGAAGCTCATCCTTATCAAAAACAACTTCACCTTTACGCGACTTAACTGTGAAAGGAACAATTTCTTCAGCGAACCAACCTTCGTTTGTCGCTGTCTGAGCACGCTCTAGTGAACGCAAGGTGTACGCGTCCATGTCTTCACGACTTAAACCATCTTCTTGGCTGTTTTCATCAGCAAACTTACCCATCAATTTGCTGGTGTACTTGTCTTCAAGTCCATCATAGAACATGTGATCTAGAAGCTCGCCGTGACCTAAACGGTAACCCGTGCGTGCTTTAGGAACAATGTAAGGTGCAAGCGACATGTTTTCTTGGCCGCCAGCAACCATTAACTCACAAGATTCTGCCTTGATCGCGTCAAATGCTTGCATCACTGCTTTCATGCCCGAACCACACATTTTGTTGATCGTTGTGGTTGGCACGCTGTCTGGGATGCCTGCGCCAAGTGATGCTTGTCGAGCTGGGGCTTGACCAACACCTGCTGGAAGAACGTGACCCATGATCACTTCATCAATATCGCTTGCTGCAATGCCAGCCTGCTCGATGCTCGCTTTAATCGCTGCTGCGCCAAGTTCTGGAGCTGGAGTTGTGCTTAGGCTGCCACCGAAGCTACCCATTGCGGTACGTTTTGCTGCAACGATGACGACATCGTTATCTGAATATGCTGACATGTTTATTCCTATACATCAGAGGTTAATCGGATCGCTCTTTTAGAGGCGCGCTAGTTTAATGTAAGTAGCCCAATCAGGAAATAGTTGAGCAAAGTTTGTGCGCGTTATAATGGTTATGGCGCTCTGTTGATTCAGTGACTTAGCCCACGTCTGGTGATAGCATTGCCGGCCTGTTTTTA
>NZ_LWFH01001101.1:0-1642 GCF_001635725.1 Oleiphilus sp. HI0066 | reverse complement strand
ATGATACACCACGTGAGCGTTCAGTTGTTTGTAAGGTGAAATCGCTAAGAATTGCCCTATTCCGGTCAAATCAAGATTATTCTCAGCATGTTCTGACGCGGCATTCCCGTAGTACACCGGTAAACTTGCCATTCTAGCGGCACGAACATTTTCCCAGCTGGTATCAGATAAAATAACTTTCACACCACGCTCTGAGAATGCTTTGGCAATATCACGAGCGAGTGGATTTGCCCCCAAGAACAAAAAGCCATGATCATCGGCTTCTTGCACGCCTAAGGCTTTCGCTAATGGTCGTGCGGTCACACTCTGCAAAGCCACAGTCACGACAATCACAAGAAATACTAAAGGCACCAGCACTCCAGCCTCGACCATTCCCTGCTCTTCTAACTTAAACGCAAATAACGAAGATACCGCAGCCGCGACGATACCCCTTGGCGCAATCCAAGATAAGAAAGATTTTTCTTGCCAACTTAAGTCAGTGCCAATCGCTGCGACAAACACTGAGATCGGGCGAGCTAAAAATATGAGCGCGAGCATAATCCATACTGCCGCAATGCCTAAGTCATACAGAGCGACCAATTCCATTCTGGCGGCAAGTAAAATGAACAGTGCAGAGATCAGCAATACAGAAAGAGATTCTTTAAATTCTAAAATCTCATCGATCGGCACGCCTCTCATGTTGGCTAACCAAATTCCCATGACGGTCACCGTAAGCAAACCCGACTCATGTACCAAAAAATTAGAGAGCGCGTATACGCCGAGCATAAAAGTCAGCGTGCCCGTATTTAATAAAAACTGCGGCAGCCAGTGACTGCGCAAGGCTTCGCCCAATATATACCCAGAGGCGCCGCCTAAGGTTAAACCTAAAACTAATGTGGCTCCGAATGTGCCGAGTGTTTGTAAAAACGCACTGCCGCCATCACCACTTGCGATAATGAATTCAAATACCAATACGGCGAGTAAGGCACCAATTGGGTCAATGACTATACCTTCCCATTTTAAGATATTAGTAATTCGTCCGGAGGGTCTGACAGAGCGAAGTAAGGGCATGATCACCGTGGGTCCGCTGACCACGACAATCGAACCAAACAACATCGCGAGAGATAAAGGGATATCGAGCGCTAGATACGCGGCAAAAGTTGCGATAAAACAAGTAACAACGGTGCCCGAGGCTAGTAGGTTACGCACCATTTTGCCGTGACCACCGAGCTCAGAAAACTTAAGGGTTAAACTTCCCTCAAATAAGATAACCGCTACGGCTAGAGAGATAATCGGAAAAAGCATGTCTCCGAGAAGGCCGTCTGGGTTCAACCATCCCAGCCACGGGCCAAGGATGATTCCCGCAACAAGCAAGAACAAAATAGCCGGTTGGCGTAAACGCCATGCGACCCACTGACAAATTAATGAGACGACGCCGATTGAAGCGAGAGTAATAACGCTGTGTTCAAGCATCGAGGCTTTCCTTGGGGATCAACACATCTCCATGGCCCGCTCAACGCAGGCAAACTGGCTAAAATAAAACTTATCTAGCCAGTTTAGCAAGGATTCTCGATACGCCCACCATTGCGAACACAGATGTGACGGATGTGACTGCACCAAAGCCTGAAGCGCAATCCAACTTAACAGGTCCGGCTCCATCAGG
>NZ_LWFH01001100.1:0-35675 GCF_001635725.1 Oleiphilus sp. HI0066 | reverse complement strand
GATGCTCCTGTCGATTTAACCGAAACGGATATGTCGCNGCGCTACATCATTTTCAATAACCAACAACTCTTCGATATCAAAAATACCATCACCGTCACCATCTTCTGAGCGAGGGTCCGACACATACCAAACATAAAGCCTATCTAGGCCAGGAATCGTTAGACCGGCAAAGTCAGTGATCACTTCTCTAAATGGTGGGTTGTGGAAATCAGTTCTTGGAGAAGGAATCCATCCTGGAGATAGGTATCTGCTATTCAGGACCTCATCTGGCACATTATCACTATTCAAATCGTCTCCGAAATAGAACAGCGTGTCGTCAGATTTATAGCCAAAAACCCACACCTCGTTTCCGTCAGTAATTGTATCGCCATCAGAATCATCATTGCCTGGATCTATTCCTAAAATGACCTCAACAAAATCAGGAATTCCATCGCTATCCCCATCGATATTTAGAGGATTTGAATCAACGTCATCATTCAGAAAATCAAAATCAGTATCTTTTAAAGTCGGGTTCGTACCGGCTACAACTTCCGCACCATCATCGATTCCATCGCCATCCGTATCTTTGAGATTTGGATTAGTTTTGTTGCCATTAACGTCCCCTACACTCTCTTCGCCATCACTTAGACCATCACCATCCGTATCTTCCTCTAAGGGATTACTAGTACAAGCGACGAAGCCAACCAAACCATCTTGAACACAAGTAACATTGTTCGGGTCACCCCTTACTTCGTCAAAATCAGTCAAACCATCATTGTCAGAGTCTTTCATCCAAGGGTTCGTGCCCAATACCAATTCTTCAATATTCGTTAAACCATCGAGATCTGCATCCTCATTGGCATCACTAACACTATTTGACGTGGTTAAAAATTCATATTGGTCAGCAAATGCAATAGAACTATCAGCATTTAATATATTGCCCGCTCCATCAACACTGCCATTTGAGACTATCGTTGATAAGTCTTGTATCCAAACTCTAGTTTTCGCTCCATCAGAAGTTAAAAATGAACTAATAAGTTTGCCGTTATCATTGATCAGCCCACCAGTATCTGAATCTCTAGGAAGCGAGAACACGACCTCTAACTCGTCAAAATTAGATATTCCATCCTGATCAAAGTCTTCCATTGCGTCAGAAACATTATTCAAATCACTATCGATTGACTTAGGATCAGTCAGTGTGAGGTACACCTCATAACCATCACGCAGACCATCACCGTCGCTATCACGGCTAAATGGTTGCAAACCAAGCTGAACTTCTTTTCCATCCTCTAGCAAATCATTATCTGTATCTTCGAAACCAGGGTTGGTGTTCAAACCAAATTCTTCTAAATCAGATAAATCGTCACCATCAGAATCACACTTTAATGGATCCATAAATCCATTTGGTGGGTTAGTTAAATCAAATCCAAGCTCTAACAAATCATCATTAGAGTATGTGTACTCAAATTCCCACTCTTCTAGGTCAGTCAATCCATCTCCGTCTGAGTCTGTTTTAGTAGGATCTGAGAAAAATCCTCGCACGATAGCTTGCGCATCGAGACCAAACTCAAAATAATCGCTCAGGCCATCGCCATCGGTATCAGCCAAATCGCCACGCGTTTTGATTGAAGTTAGAGTAGTATTGCTATTACACTCGACTTGCTGTTGTGGGGTATGCGTAATTCCGTCTCGCTCTTCTTTGTCAGTTAGTCCGTCGCCATCTGTATCATCTAATAATGGATTTGTCGTGTAATACGGTTCACCTGTAACTGGCGTAGGTCGAACTTCATCTCCATCGTTAATCCCATCATTATCGCTATCGGGATCGCTAGGATCTGTGCCATATATTGCTTCCTCCCAGTCTTTCAAACCGTCAGAATCAGCATCTGTATTGTTTACATCGCTACCATCATTAGGATTAAGACCCGCCACCTTAGATTCAACGAAGTCACTCAGACCATCACCATCCGAGTCTGCTGATAAAGGATTCGTGCCTAATGCAAACTCTTCTCCATCAGTCAAACCATCGCCATCAGTATCCCAGTTATAAGGATCAGTATTTTCAGTTTCCTCTTCAGCGTTAGTGCGGCCATCTGCGTCATAATCGCTTGAACCATCGTTATCTAACACACTATCTAAATCGAAGTCTTTAGATGTTGGATTTGTGGGATCAGTGAATAACACAAAAATTTCAAAATAATCACTTACGCCATCACTATCTGTATCGGCTAAGTTATGATCCGTGCCATATATATTAATTTCTTCGAAATTCGCTAAGCCGTCATTGTCATCATCATTGGAGCCTATAATTCCAGCGCCGACATTGTCATTCAGTCCGTCATTATTACTGTCGTTTTTATACTCATCACCGCCCGACTCTTCACCATTGCTCAAGCCATCACCGTCGGAATCCACGAGGAAATCAGAAATATCATCAAAATTATCAAAACGATCTAATCGCGATACTCCACCTAATAACTGATCTTTATCAGAGCTTAGATTGTCGTCAGAATTTGAGTAATGTTCGTACCAACCTGGCAAGCCATCACTATCAGAATCACCAACTTCTTCACGCAGGTACTGCAAATAACCTAAAGAAGGGGATGCGCTATTTTCAACCTGACGAAGCAACACAACATCTTCCTGAGCATTAAATAATGCTAAGGCCTGAGTACCATAACCAGATCTTGCATATCTCCAATACTCGCTATCATTTGCTGCATTCGGGTATAGCTGAATCGTTAATTTTCCATCAATCCCGAGTGTTGTAGTGTGTCTATCTGAAGTATCTCTTTGAGCAGCTAATACGAATGCTCTATCTAAATCAGCATTCGCTGATTCGAAATCAGGGGTCGTTGCGTCAGGCAAATAACTATGACCGGACGCAAAACGCAAACGTCTGGTCGATAAGGCATTATCTATATATAACGGTCCATTCAATACCAAGTCTGAACTATTCAAATTAGACGACTCAATTACTGTTGGCAATCCGCTATAGTCAAAGCTCACGAAAGTATCGTTTAAGTCTTCTAGTGCCCACAAAGCTTGACGTGTATTTTTATCGTCCCACACAGCATGTTTGACACTTACTTGAGTAGCCGTCAACGATTCAATGGCACGAGACCCTTTGTTAAAAATCGTTTGAGACAAGTTACCCATTGAGTTCGTCGTTTCAACGATCAAATAAGTACCTTGATCCCAAATCGCACTAACTGGATCTGAGGTTGTAGTATCAAAAAATTGCGCGAATACCGCAGGATCAACACTTGTATCAAATTCACGAACGACCCCATTTGAAGAACCTACAAATAAGGTTTCGCTAGATGAAGCGCCAGAGGCAAACGTCAACGCACTCACTGCGTCAACTAATTGATTAGCGATAATCGGTGTAAGATAAAGACCAGTCACTCCATCCATGAGATATAACTGTTCAAGATCCCCTCCAGCCAAAGCGACTTTTGTCGGAGAACCTACGTCTTGATCGTTCGTAGAAGCCGCACTCAAAGTCGGCTGTTTTTGATAAAGCCAACTTGCATAGCATGTCCCAGCTGGGACAGGGTTATAGTCTTCTGCATAACGGTAGTTGGCTAAATCACCGATCTCAATAAGGTCTGAAACGGGAGCATCGCTAAGTTCCATATCATCCTGAACACCATTATTGCGTGTGTCAGTATCATGAGGGTTGTAATCATTTGCGACTTCAAAGCCATCTCCCAAACCGTCACTATCGGAATCGACAAGATTTGGATTCGTATTTGTTATAAGCTCTTCTGCACCGTCTGACAAACCATCTGCATCACTATCCTTGCTCAACGGATCAGTCAAACTAACATTTACCTCATAGCCATCAGGCAAACCATCCCCATCACTATCGACTCGCTTTAAACTTGTTCCCGCAGCATACTCCGCAACGTCTAGCAGCCCGTCTTGATCAAGATCATCATTTAGATCCACAAAATCGGTGTCATCGAGAGGGTCTGAGTTACGAAGTTTCACCTCATAGTAGTCAGAATTACTATCATTATCGGTATCTGGGTTTAGAGGATCCGTACCTGCAAGTAATTCATCTGAGTCTGATAAACCATCGCCGTCGCTATCGGACAATCGTATGTGAGATATAACTTTGCTATTTGATGGTGTGGCAAGATCGATATTTAATTCATCTATGTTAGGAATTCCATCTCCATCGAAATCATCTGGATTCCCCTGATTGCGTGCACTACAAGCAGGATCATAGATAAAGTAATCTTGCGAATTCTTTATGCCGTCACTATCGAAATCTTGATCTGTAGATGGATCAAAACCATAACCAATTACGATTTCACCAACTCCAGCAATTGCATTATCCCCAACATTATTAGGCTTGGTTGGATCTATCTCATGGATATTAAGATTGACAGAATCGCCAACTTCCAAGTTGCTCGTGCTGAATGAAGTTTCATTAAATCCTTCAATTACTAGGCTGTTGACTGACCATACAGGGATAAAGCTCTCATACACTCGACTCTTGAAAATATCGTCAACCGATAAGGTTTCCCCTACATTTATAAAGTCTTGGTCAAATTCAAAAGTCGTGGCAAGGCTAACAACAGGCTCTCCCGCTACTACAGTTGAAGTAAACCCAGACGTATCGCCTATTGAAAACTCATAACCAGCACTTAATGTTTGTCCAAATGCGACGTCTGTATCAATCGTAAAAGTCGATAAAGGATTGTTATTGATATCAACTAGAAGCTTGCCATCTACATACCATCTCGGAGTAAAGTAGAGCTCATAATATTGATTATTAGCCTCTGAAGAATAATCTAGTTCTGCCCGTACATTATCTTCAGACACTAGAACATTAGTAACTGAAGGAACAATAGTAGCCGGATCTCCGATCGCAACGGTCAAAATACTCTTTAGATCGAGCTCAATCGTTTTATTAGGATCAAGGTCATCAATTAATGTAAATGAAATATCTGCTTCGACGATATCTCCTTCAGAGATTATGCCCTGAGGAAGCATATATGGCGCGGCCAGTGAGCTAGAGTAAGGCTTGAGATAATCTACCGAAGCATCATTAATCGACCAAGACACTTGCAAGCCATCAGAAAGAAGATCAAGTTCCTCTTCATAATCTAGTATGATTGCATCCCCGCCACTCGGGAATCTGTCTAGCAATACAAGATTTGGAATGTTTAGCACAGGCACGCTTAAAGTAATTGGTATCGTTACAAAGTCATTACCCGCTACATCAACAATCGAGACACTAAGAATGTCTTTGAGCTGAAGCTGCCCTTCGCTCAATACTCTAGTCTGATTAGATACTCGCAAAGAACCCAAAGTAGATACGTGATAGTCAGATGTACCCACGACCTTCTCTCGTCGATTTACAAGCCATTCAGCTCTCAAACTAGGAAAAGCTGCAACGTCCTCATTCCCGAAATGCAAAGAAACTTGTTGACCGGCACTCAAATATTTCCTACCAAAATTAATAGGCGCGTCCTGTCCATCCTCATCAAGGATTAGAACGAAATCATCAAACCCACTAACCTGGGCTTCTAGGGCTACAAATACATACCCATCAACAACTCTTGAGACATTTGGATCATTAAACGCTGAATAACCAAATCGAGCATTTGAAAAAAGCGTAAACGAGCCGTCTCTATAGCTAAACCGGTCAATTTGTCCCGTTTTGTAAACAATATAAGCAACTTGATTAGCCGAGTCCTCAATTACTGAGACAGGAGTATAGTCCGTAGCTTTATCAATACTGTTCTTGTTTGAGGGAAGTACTAATGTTTCGTTCTTATTTCCTTCGAAAAACAATAGATCGAGAGAGTCGTCGAAATAAATATTGATTCCACTATCAGGAAACGTAAAAGTAGGAGTTGTAACGCCTTTCGCCGCTAAGTAAGTACTACGGCAATAACGTAATTCTCCAGTAGGTAACGTATTTGCCGACTGAAAATCTAAAGAGTTTGGCTGAATCAGATCTGAAAGGTTAAAACTATCATCGAGCGAACTACATGCTGCATCGCCTGGTACCGCATCAAATCGATTAAGAACACCGTCTCCATCATCATCAAGATCAAGCCCCGCATCGTAATCTGCGACTTTTACATTAACACTTGAGCCACTCAAGTATATAAATAATGAATAATTTGAACCGTAATCAACGGCTGAAAACTCATTATTGTTAATATCAATATCTTCAAGCCCTTGACCATCAGCATCATTCCAAGAAGCATAAATATCACCATCTAAGCTACCGATACTAATATACTCGCCACCATTTGGATTTGAGCAAACTGAGTATGCTTCACACAACAACGCATCCGCTTCAATTTCTACATTGAGCCGTTGACCTAAATCAGGAGGATTGGGCGTCACCCGATATGTATATTGTGAAAAATCAGGAACAACAATGTTCAATTGCGCTTCATATGAGCGAGTAGGCGATTCATTTGTAGTGAACAAGCCAAGTAACTTATAAGTTCCTGGAATCGACCCTGAAAATTGAACCCCAGTTTGTGTACTGTCATTTCGCTCAGCTAAAACTACTTCTGCCCCAAGCGGTTTATCAATGACTAACCAACTGTCAATTATTTCAGTTGCCGCGTCACCTATTCCTAGGCAATTGTTGGCTGAACATTGTCCTTGGGTAACTTCAAGGACGACTTGAAAATCAATCTCTCCCGTGAGTTTAGCAACCAAGTCAATCGGGTCATCGAAATTCGAAGATGTTAACCCCGGATAGTTAGTTGGCAGCTCTTCCTCAGTTTTATTTGGATCAAAAGGAAACGCATCCGAATTATCGAGAACACCATCTCCGTCACTGTCTATGCCAATAACTGGAATACCGAAAACAAAATCAGTTGGGAAAACATCAAGATCTTTTAAATCTGCTTGAGGCAGCAAAAGATTTAGTTCATCTCGCATTATCGATACTAGCGACGAGATGGGTTTGTTAGTGCCAATAAGGTTGAACTGAGAAGGCCCTCTTTGCAAGTTGCTTTTTACAGAACTCCAATCAGAAATAGTGGGCATAGAAAAAAACTTCCCGTCTATTTCTCGGTCCACAATATCCTCGGCCAATGCATCTAATGCGGCATCGAATGTAATTCCATTTTTCGATGACAAATCCCAAGCAAACGAACCAAGATATTCGTTGATATAGCGAGACTCGACAACGGTACTCTGAGTATCAAGTTCTAGAAAGCTCTCTCGATTAAACATCATAGATTGACTCAAAAGATCTGAATCAAAATTAGAAGATGCCGCTGAAAAACTAGTTGAAACAATTTCAGAATAATTCTGAACTGGATCATAGATACTCACGGGTTCAAACAGAGCATGAGTATCAGAATTCCCTTGTCCAAATCTAATGGTTGAAATCCAACTATCATCGCCACGTACGCTAGATATGGAGGCATTGAGAGAAACGTGGGATAGGACGCTTACCGATCGAGTTGGTGAAATCAATATTGCCCGATCATATCGTATAACCTCTTCTTCACTTAACCTATCATCCGTATTACTTGGGATGATCGTCCCATCGGGGAAGCGAAGTAGTTCGTCATTCAAATAATATTTTGCAGCGACATCTTCTTTAGAATTGTCACCCGCACCCCGTATAGAAGCGGTACTTACAAGCGCTGTAAGCGTGTTCGTAATAGAAGAAGCACCAGATGTGAGATCGATTGCATCAGCCAAATCTGCTTCTAAATAAATCAAGCCATCAAAATCCTCAAATTCCACTGCAGAGACTTGACCTTGAGAATTAGACACCTCTTCTACAACCCAGTTGACGGGACGACCGTTACCTGGATTTAGTTCAGGACTAACAAATGCTTCCTGAATCGCTGAAGGGTATCGAGACTGATAATCTGATATGAATTGTGTTACGACAGCATTTGAAGTTGCGTGACTCGTTAACAGTTCGTTAAGGCGCCAATTATACAAAGCATCTTTTTGCTTAATTAAGTCAACTGCATCAAGTGGCGTAACAACATCATTGCTCAAAGTTAGCAATGCTGCTTTAAGATCTTCATTACCTTCATTTTGATACGCTTGAAAAACGATGCGATCTAACTCAAAAATATCATCAGAATCATCAACCTTAAGCTCTAGTTGAACCAAATTACGCTGCGCTACGAGATCTGTACGAAACCAGTTATTTTCTTCCGCCTCATCAAACAGGTCATCAATCCGCTTAGCGACATCAGTCTTAGAAAGCACTGACAATTCAATCGCATTAATGTCTTCTAAAAGAAGCTGCCAACCTTGTGATTTGATGGGATTTTCTTCTCGCGACGCAAAAACATTGGCGATACTTTTTACTTCCGAGAAGCTAATTTCGCCATCATCTTCATCTAATTCATCATCTAAGCGAGAAGTAACTGTAGGAACAGCAGCAACAAGGTTTTTAAGCTCTGACAGAGTTGCATATTCCGATAAGATATTTTCAACGTACTGTCTGTGATACGCATTAGTCTCGTTACTAATGAAATCATTAAGGATCGTTTCTGCATCCACGACAGAATTAGCCGCATTAACATTAGAAACCAACTGATGTATCTCACCAACTAAAGCATCACGAGCCGCTAGCTGCTGCAGTAAACTATATACCTCTCCGTCAGATAGCGTCGTAAACTCAATATTTCCATCGTTATAACGAACACCCCAATCGTATAACTGATCAATAAAATACTCGAAAGCATTTGTTAGTTCGCCAAAAGCCCCCTCTTCTAAATCAACCTTGTAGAAGTTTACTCTTGCCCCGGCCATAGGACCTTTTACAACATTCACGTTAAGGCTAAGATCTGCTTGACGTACCGGCGCTTCAACCTCATCACTTAGTGGAACAACGTCAGAACTCCCACTACCACATGCAGCAAGCACAAAAGATAAACATGAGATAAGACTAATTTTTTTAACGCTGGTAAAGCTTAGAAGCATGAGGAAAGTATGGTCCATTCACTTACATAAAAAACTTCTCCAATCATGGAGAAATAGGCTTTTGGCATGGTACAAAATGCACCAAGTAAGAACAATGAACGAGGGATAGAAGCGTGAACTATTAGACGCGTTTAAATGAGGAAACGAGACCTAGATCATTACTAGGTCTCAAGCATGAAAAACAATGTTAAAAAATACGATTTAAGCCGTTCAATGCAGCCACTCGATAAGCTTCCGCCATTGTCGGATAATTAAAGGTCGTATTAATGAAGTAATCGAGGCTATTCGCCTCTCCTTTTTGGTTCATCACAGCCTGCCCAATGTGCACGATCTCTGCCGCTTGGTCACCAAAGCAATGAATTCCCAATATTTCTTTGGTATCTCGGTGAAACAATATCTTCAACATCCCAACCGCCTCATCTGTAATTTGGGCACGGGCTAAATCTTTAAAAAATGCCTGCCCCACTTCGTAAGGGACCTTGTCTTCAGTCAATTCACGCTCAGTTCGACCTACTGAACTAATCTCTGGAATGGTGTAAATGCCAGTAGGCACATCATTGACGAATCTAAAGTACTGATCCTCTGACATTGCCGCAGCCGAAGCACGACCTTGATCGTAAGCAGCACTTGCCAAAGCCGGCCAACCTATAACATCACCCACAGCATAGATACCCTCTACTTCAGTTCGATAATGATCATCGATCGTAAGCTGCCCTCTTGAGTTAGGCTTCAAGCCAGTGTTTTCGAGCCCCATATTATCGGTATTGCCACTACGCCCATTACACCAAAGAAAAGCATCCGCTCGAATTTTTTTACCCGATGCAAACGTCACCTCTACCGCATTATCAGTACCGACCACAGACTCATATGTCTCATTATGACGAACTAACACACCGTTATTGCGCAGGTGATAACTCAAAGCATCAGAGATCTCGTCATCTAAGAATGAAAGTAACTTTTCACCGGGGTTGACCAGGTCTACTTTTACACCCAAGCCTGCGAAGATAGACGCGTATTCGCTACCGATTACTCCGGCCCCATAAATAACGATCGTTCTAGGCGTATGACTTAAGGTAAGAATCGAGTCACTGCAATATATACGCTCATGACTAAAGTCGACATTGGCAGGTTTGTAAGGCCGACTTCCACTTGCAATGATGACCGTTTCCGCAATCAATACATCCGTGCTTTGATTATCTCTTACCTCAATTCGATTTTTATCTAGAAAGAACGCACGGCCATTGTATAGATCAACCCGATTTCTCGCGTAGAACTGAGTACGGAGTTTCACTTGCTTATGAATAACTTTTTCAGCGCTTTTCAAAACACGAGGAAATGAAAACCAACGAGGCTCACCAATATCACGAAACATACTATTCGTGTTGAAACTAATGATCTGTTTAACAGCATGACGCAATGCTTTTGAAGGAATTGTCCCTAAGTGGGTACAGTTACCGCCAACAACTTGTTTCTCTTCGATCACCGCAACACGTTTTCCGTGTTTTGCGGCATTCATTGCAGCCCCTTCTCCTGCAGGCCCCGAACCAATAACAACTACATCATAGCGATACTCAGCCATACTTCCTTCGTCCCTCTTCCATTACATCATTATAAATTTCATACACTTACATTCAGAGTAGACTATGTTTTTCACTTAGTCTTGGCTTCATAAGCTAAATCAGTATTGCCTTTCGCAGCGTCTTCACTTTCTTTATCACACTTAGCAGGATCGCCCTTACAAATATCGCAGGCAACGTCCATTCCTAGTGCACTCATACCACCGCATGAACCGCTAATCGGCTTATTACTAAAGATCACACCAACTGCCATTAGAGCGACTAACACACCCATAAAAATGAAAACGACAAGAAAAATTTCCATCATGACACTCCTAAAATAAGTTACGTCTAGTTCAAATAAGACTTCATTTGCTCAGTAGCAATCGCCGAGAAGCCCTTACTCTCTCTCAAAATAAAATACGCGGGAATATTGTGTTCAGACGCGAAAGTCACGCCTTTCTCACTGCCCATTGCCATTAAAGCTGTTGCCCAAGCGTCTGCGTACGCGCAGCTTTCCAATATCACGCTAACCGAAGCAATATCATTTTTGACGGGATAACCAGATATCGGATTAATCGTGTGCGAATATCTGCCATCTTCATCGTCTATGTAATTGCGGTAATCACCAGACGTCGCCATTGAGACATTTGTAATATATGCAATATTATACGCCTTTCGCATCATTAAATCAGGCTGCTCTATACCCATACGCCAATTAATACGCTCAACGTTCTTACCAGCAACTTTGATTTCTCCTCCGACTTCTACCATAAAATCTTTAAACCCCTGCTCGCGAAGATAATCAGCAACAAGATCTACTCCATAACCTTTTGCGACAGCCGAATAATCTATAAACCCAACTCCAACTTTCTTAAAGGAACGTCCTCCGTCCCAAGAAACGGGACTCATATTCGCTTGCGACTTTAATTGCTCGATAATTTCTTTGCTTGGCTTTGAAATCTGACTGTTTACACCAAAGCCCCATGCAGAAACCAAAGGCCCTATGCTTGGGTCGAAATACCCTTTCGACTTTTCCAACACATCAATTGAAATGTCAGTAACATGCTGCATATGCGGGCCAAACATAAAGGTTTGACCGACATCCGCGTTATTAAAGCGCATAATCTCAGAGTCAGGCTTATACGTGGATAAATCCCTATCTACACGAGACAAAACTTCATCAACGCCAACTTTAGTTTCTTCAAATAATGAATCAGCCAAATCCGTTTCAACAAGAACGACTGAATAAGTTGTACCCATCACATGGCCGCTAAACTTAAATGTTTCAGGAGATTCAGAACAACCAACGATAAACAAAAAGCTAAGCAAAGCACTAAAACGAAGTATCAACAAAACATCCTCATTCTCTCGATTTCCATAACCATAAAACAAAAATGCCAGAACAAAGTCTGGCATTTTTTATTATGAGGTCAGTTAGCCACCGAAATCGTCTAACATGATATTTTCATCTTCGACCCCGAGATTTTTCAACATCTCGATAACCGCAGCGTTCATCATTGGAGGCCCACACATGTAGAACTCGCAATCTTCGGGCGCTGGGTGGTCTTTCAAGTAGTTCTCAAGAAGAACATTATGAATAAAGCCTGTGTAGCCTTCCCAATTGTCCTCTGGCTGAGGATCAGAAAGTGCCACATGCCATTCAAAGTTGTCATTCTCTGCAGCAAGCGCATCATATTCATCTTGATAGAACATCTCGCGCAATGAACGAGCACCATACCAGAACGACATCTTACGTTTAGAGCCGATACGTTTGAGCTGATCAAAAATATGCGAACGCATTGGCGCCATACCAGCACCACCACCAACGAATACCATTTCAGCTTCGGTTTCTTTCGCAAAGAACTCACCAAATGGACCGTATACAGTTACTTTATCTCCCGGCTTCAAGTCGAAGACCCAAGAAGACATTTGTCCTGGTGGATGATCAGTTCCCGGAGGTGGAGAAGCGATACGAATGTTGAATTTAACAACACCCTTCTCTTCCGGATAGTTCGCCATCGAATAAGCACGGATAACGGTTTCATCAACTTTTGACTTATATTGCCAAACGTCAAATTTATCCCAATCACCGCGATATTCTTCTTCAATATCAAAGTTTTTGTAGTCAACTTCGTGTGGAGGACATTCAAGCTGAACATAACCACCTGCACGGAAATCGACATTTTCACCTTCAGGAAGACGAAGCGTCAGTTCCTTGATGAAAGTAGCAACGTTCGGGTTAGATTCAACCGTACATTCCCACTTCTTAACACCAAAGACTTCTTCGTCAACTTCAATTTTCATGTCCTGCTTAACAGGAACCTGACACGCTAAACGCCAACCTTCTGCTTCTTCACGACGAGTAAAGTGAGTACGCTCAGTAGGAAGCATGGAGCCACCACCTTCGAGCACTTTACAAGTACACTGCGCACAGGTACCACCGCCGCCACAAGCTGATGAAAGGAATAAGCCTTCAGACGCAAGCGTTTGAAGTAACTTACCACCAGCAGGCGTTTCAATTTTTGAGTTGGGATCATCATTTACAGTGATCGCAACATTACCCGAGCTAACTAGCTTAGCTCGCGCTGCCAAAATTACCGCAACCAACGTTAGAACGATGACGGTAAACATGACAACGCCTAGAACGAGTTCTGCATTCATATAGGATTACCCTTTTAAACCTCTTCGTCTAACAGCTACAGTGAAATACCGCTGAACGACATAAAACCAAGTGACATCAAACCAACAGTAATGAAGGTTATGCCAAGACCACGAAGGCCTTCTGGTACGTCGCTGTATTTCAACTTTTCACGGATGCCAGCCAGAGCTGCAATTGCTAGAGCCCAACCAACACCTGCACCCACACCATAAACCACTGATTCACCGAGGTTATAGTCACGCTCTACCATGAATAGAGACGCACCCATAATTGCACAGTTCACCGTAATCAACGGAAGAAAAACACCTAGCGCGTTGTAAAGATCTGGGAAGTACTTATCTAGGACCATCTCAAGAATCTGTACAAGTGCGGCGATTACACCAATATAGGTAAGCAGACCCAAAAAGCTCAAATCAACTTCAGGGTAACCCGCCCATGCCAACGCACCTTCTTTTAATACGTAGGTATAAATCAAGTTGTTCACTGGCACGGTTACGGCCAATACAACGATAACTGCGATACCTAGACCAACCGCTGCTTGAATCTTCTTAGAGATCGCCAAGAAGGTACACATACCCAAGAAGAAGGCCAAAGCCATGTTCTCGACGAAAACCGCCTTAATAAAGAGACTTAAATAATGCTCAATCATTAGAATGCCTCCTTAACACGGTGCGCTGACATCTTGTAATCCGGCGCTTCAACTTGGCCTTTATCCCAAGTACGAACAATCCAGATAAAGATACCAATTAAGAAGAATGCACTTGGCGGAAGTAGCAACATACCATTTGGCACATACCAGCCACCATCATTCACAAGCGGTAGAATCTCAATACCGAACAACTTACCTGAGCCAAGCAATTCACGGAAGAATGCTACGAACAGCAGGATAACTGCATAACCAAGACCGTTACCAACACCATCAACAAAACTCATTGCTGGGCCATTCTGCATCGCGAACGCTTCTGCACGCCCCATAACAATACAGTTAGTGATGATCAGACCAACGAATACAGAAAGCTGCTTCGAAAGCTCGTATGCGTAAGCACGAAGTACTTGGTCTACAACAATTACCAAGGTCGCGATAATTGTCATCTGAACAATAATACGAATATTCGAAGGAATCTGGCTTCGAATAAGAGATACAGCCAAGTTGGCAAGGCCTGTAACAGTACATACTGCCAAGCCCATAACAACTGAAAGCTGCATGCTAGTGGTAACCGCAAGTGCCGAACAAATACCAAGGATTTGGAGGGCAATTGGGTTATTACTAAAAATAGGTTCGAATAAAACCTGTTTAGCGGATGCTGTGCTCACCTCATACCCCCTGACGCAATTTCTGCAAGTACTTTTGGAAACCGTGCTCGCCTGTCCAGTATTGAACGAGATTTGTCACGCCACGACTTGTAAGAGTCGCGCCCGAAAGACCATCAATTTGATACTCTGCTTCTGGGTTTGAACGATCAACTGCACCTTTTAACAACGCAATTTTTGGCGCTTCAGAAGCGTCAAGATCGTAAACCTTTTTACCAGGCCATTGAGCTTTCCAGTTTGGATTATCAACTTCACCACCAAGTCCTGGAGTTTCCGCATGCTCATAGAAGCCAAAACCAACAACAGTGTTAGCATCTGCTTCTAGCGCTAGGAAGCCGTGAAGTGTTGACCAAAGGCCGTAACCACTAACAGGAAGAATGATTGTTTTGATCTCGTCGCCTTCACGCACAAGGTATACTTTTGCGTAGTCAACGCGACGCTTGATACTTGCGATATCTTCACTACCCGCAATCGCCTTAGATAACTTAGGATCTTTTTGAGCTTTACGCTGGTCGTAATCAAGTGCATTTTCTTTATTAACTCGATCTGGCTCTGCATATTCGCCAGTATCCAAATCAACGATGCGCGCATCGATTTTCTTAAACGCTTCTTGGATTGCAGTTTTATCGGCACCTGCTGGAAGCAAACCCGCAGCCGCTAAGATGTTTGCTTGCAAGTTGAGCGCTTTGTTCTCCTGCTGAGTTGGCTTCAGGATAACAACTGAACCCGCAACAATGATTGAACATACAAGGCACAACAAAACTGCAACAGTAAAGGTTTTACCCATGGTTTCTTTACTAGACACGAGCCAACCTCCTCGTAATATTCGCTTGAACAACGTAATGGTCGATCAACGGTGAAAACAAGTTCGCGAACAGAATCGCCAACATAATGCCTTCTGGGAAAGCTGGGTTTACAACGCGAATAAGAACCGTCATTACGCCAATTAAAGCACCGTAGAACCACTTACCGGTATTGGTCATGGAAGCAGACACAGGGTCTGTTGCCATAAAGATCATACCGAAAGCAAAACCACCAATAACGAAGTGCCAGTAGAATGGCAGATCAAACATTGGGTTAGAGTCCGAACCAATTAGATTCAACAAGGTAGACATCGCAGTCATACCAAAGAACACACCCATCACAATACGAAGTGAGGCAATGCGCGTTGCGAGAAGAACCGCACCGCCGATCAAAATCGCTAGCGTTGATGTTTCACCCATCGACCCTTGAACGGTACCGAAGAATGCATCCAACCAAGTTATGTTGTTCGCCATGATCGCTTCGACACCACCACTTGCCGCGAGGCTAAGTGAAGTAGCACCAGAGAAGCCATCAACTGCAGTCCACACGACGTCACCTGAAATTTCAGCTGGGTATGCGAAGTACAAGAATGCACGACCAGTCAAAGCAGGGTTTAAGAAGTTCTTACCGGTACCACCAAAGATTTCTTTACCAATCACAACACCAAATGAAATACCTAAAGCAACTTGCCATAGTGGTAAATCAGGTGGGCAGATCAAAGCAAATAGAATCGATGTTACGAAGAAACCTTCGTTAACTTCGTGACCACGAACAGCTGCGAACAACACTTCCCAAAAACCACCAACTACGAAGGTAACCGCGTAAATAGGCAGGAAGTAAGCTGCACCATAAGCCATATTATGCCAAATATTACTTGGGTCATGACCAATAAAGAACAAGCTATGCCAGTCCGTTGGAGCAGTCGCTAGACCTGCTGCAATTGCATCGTTTGCTTGGAAACCGATATTCCACATACCAAAAAACATAGCTGGGAATGTACACATCCAAACTGTGATCATAATACGCTTCAAATCTACGCCATCGCGAACATGAGATGTCGCAGCAGTTGTGCTTGAAGGTGAGTAAAAAATCGTATCTACGGCTTCATAAAGTGCGTAGAACTTTTCATATTTGCCACCCTTATGAAAGTGCGGCTCAAGATCATCTAAAAAACTACGTAAGCCCATATTAGCCCTCCTTCTCGATGCGCGTTAGGTTGGACCGAAGGATCGGACCATACTCATACTTACCAGGGCATACAAATGTGCATAATGCCAAATCTTCCTCGTCTAACTCCAGGCAACCTAATTGCTGAGCTTGTTCAGTGTCTTCAACAATCAATGCGCGAAGAAGCTGAGTAGGAAGGACGTCTAATGGCATTACACGTTCATAAGCACCAACAGGAACCATCGCGCGTTCACTACCATTTGTAGTGGTGCTAAAGCTAAACAGTTTACTTCCCATTAATTTTGATAAGTAAATGTTCATGACAGAGAACTTGTTCATGCCCGGGTTTAACCAACCGAACAACTCGCGTTCTTGAGGCTCTGGAATGACTGAAATCTGTTGTGCATATCGACCCAAGAAGTCAACTGAATCGCGCGCTGTACGACCGCCAAACACAGAACCACTGATCGCACGACAGGTAACATTGTCACCTTCGCCGTTGACCAAATCGCTTACACAAGCACCTAGTTGAGTACGAACCAAACGAGGCCGAGCAATACCTTCGCCAGCTAGCGAAATAACTCTTTCAACTGAAAGCTCGCCCGTTGCGAACAACTCAGAGATGGCAATCACGTCTTGATATGAGATAGTCCAAACAGTCTTCTCAGCACTAACAGGGTCAAGATAATGAATATGCGTGCCAGCATTACCTGCTGGGTGAACGCCCGAGAACGTCTCAACAGCAATTTGGCTTGATGAAGGAACGCTAGGCTCTTTGCCCGCCTCACAACACACAAACACACGACCATCAGTTAACTTAGAAAGGACTGTCAAACCGCTTGAAAATGCTTCGGCTTTCTCGGAGATAACAACTGAAGGGTCTGCTGCAAGAGGATTTGTATCCATTGCAGTTACAAAAATCGAATTTGGAACGCTACCTAACTCAGGCACCTTACTAAAAGGGCGTGTACGTAGAGCTGTCCACATACCTGAAGCAACTAAATTGTCGCGTACCTGATCGCGCGTCAACGACTCAAACGCCGCAGTATCATACTTATCGAATGACTCTGCATCATTTCCCTCTACCTCAATAACGATAGATTGAAAGACTCGTCGTTCACCGCGATTAATTTCTACAACCTTACCGCTGGCTGGCGCAGTGTAACGAACACCGCTGGTCTTTTTATCCTCAAAAAGTAACTGACCTTTCTTAACGACATCGCCAACCTGCACAGCCATTGTTGGTTTCATTCCGACATAGTCGAACCCAACAAGAGCTACACGACTGACCGATTTTGCGTCAGTTATCTTTTGTTCTGGAGCGCCAGTTATTGGAAGATCGAGGCCTTTTTTAATCTTGACCATTAATCCCGCCTAAACATAAACAAAAAATGAATTTTCCATCTAAATCTTTGAATAACAGAGACTTACAGCGAAATAAGATCCCTAACCACAAATGACCAGGCACAATTACGCATAGATGAACCAAAAAATCGCGCCAATTATAAAGACGCGCCCACTATTTTGCTACCACATAAGTAAAATAAAGCTTAGCTATAGTTCGTAAGTTCCTGACTATAATCACCAATTGTCAGTTAACCCCTTTAAATTAGGCATAAAAAAACCGCTCATTGAGCGGTTTTTTTATATCTTGAGCGGCTATTTATGGATGTATAGGGAATGTAGGATACTCCACACCAGACATTTGATTCGCAATTCGAATCACCTGAGCACTGTAACCGAACTCGTTATCGTACCAAACGTACAAATTAATGCGCGAACCACTGACAATAGTCGCTTGCGCATCAACAATACCCGCGCGACGATTACCAACAAAGTCACTTGAAACTGCTTCGTTCGAGTTCGTGAAATCAATTTGCTTTGAAAACTCTGAATGCAAGCTTGTGTGACGCAAGAAGTCATTTACTTCTTCAATAGTCACTTCGCGCGAAACATTCAAACTAAGAATAGCCATAGAAACATTAGGCGTAGGAACCCGGATAGCATTACCAGTCAACTTACCAGCCATTTCTGGAAGCGCCTTCGCAACCGCCTTTGCTGCTCCCGTTTCAGTGATAACCATATTCAGAGGAGCACTGCGACCACGACGGCTACCTTTATGGTAGTTATCAATCAAATTCTGATCGTTTGTAAACGCATGCACAGTTTCAACGTGACCATTTACCACGCCATACTCATCGTTGATAACTTTCAATACAGGCGTAATCGCATTTGTTGTACATGAAGCAGCAGAAAGAATCGTATCGCTCGACTCGATCACATCGTTATTGATGCCGTAAACAACGTTCTTAATGTCGCCCTTACCAGGAGCAGTCAATAACACCTTAGCTGCACCTTTTGATTTCAAGTGCAGGCCAAGACCTGCTTCATCACGCCAGATACCAGTATTATCAATCACTAGTGCATCGTTAATGCCGTACTCAGTGTAATCAACTTGATCAGGACCATTTGAATAGATAACTTGAATGCAGTTACCATTTGCAATGATTTGATTGTTTTCATTATCCACTGAAATCGTACCTTCGAATGGACCATGAACAGAATCACGACGCAACAAACTTGCACGCTTTTCTAAGTCATTATCAGCCTTACCTTTACGAACAACGATCGCACGCAATCGCAAGTTATTACCGCCGCCCGCTTTCTCGATCAAAATACGCGCTAGAAGACGACCAATTCGACCAAAACCGTATAAAACAACGTCTTTAGACTCAGCATTCGCCTGCTCACCGCCTTTACCAATAACGTCTGCAAGCTCTGCTTTCAAAAACTCTTCCAAAGAAGCATCGCTCTGCGCCTTGAACGAAACAGCTAATTTACCGATATCAACGCGTGCTGGACCAAGATTCAAACCATCAAGCACTTTTAGAACTTCTAGCGTATCTAGCGCAGAAAGTTCTGTATTCTCAATTTGACGCACAAAACGATGTGACTTAAGCAATCCAATCACAGACTGACTGATGATTGCGCGACCATAAATCGACGTCACTACATTGTTCTCACGATATAGACGGCCAATCAAAGGAATCATTGCTTCTGCAGCAGCTTCTCGTTGAGTCCAATCGTTAAAATGGTTTTGAATGTTTTCGTTGCTCACGCTTCACACCTCTTTGTATATGTGCGCACATAAAATAGGCCGCGTATTATCCAGATAATCTGACCGCTTGGCAATTAATTAACCGAGCCAATAAAAGTATTATTTTTAGCCAAACGCCCAGAGCTTGCTAAACTTATTATTTATAAAGAAAAATCACATCTGGAACCCATTGTGACAAGCCAAAGCGCACTAGTCGTAGACGACTCGTCAACCTCAAGAACCTTACTCACAAAAATACTCAAAAAGAAAGGCGTTCATTGCGAACAAGCCTGCTCGGGTGAAGATGCACTATCCCAATTATCGTGGTTTCATCCAGACTATATTTTTCTCGATCATATGATGCCAGGCCTTGATGGCTTTCAAACACTAGAGCGCATCAAAAATGACGATAAAACCAAGCATATCCCTGTCATCATGTATACATCCCAGCATACGCACAATTACTACGAAGAGGCTCATAAGCTTGGAGCTGCGGGCGTCATATCAAAACAAATCGATAGAGATAAGCTCTATTTAATGCTTGATCGGATATGCACTCCTAAGAATGACGACGTCCCTCTCGTATTTAACGAAGTGCATAGTAAGGTAAACGAAACTATTGAAAACGAGTCAAGTAACGCGAAACTCTACGCAAGAATCTCAACGCTAGAAGCAAGTTACGAAGAGCTACTCGAAGAAAATCGTCAAATGAAGACAGAAATATCGCGCTGGGCTTCAATACAAGCAGAAGAAACGAACAAACGATCCAAAATAGCGCTACCACAACCTTTGTTTACAGGTTTTCTTGCCCTAGCGCTATTTGCATCTACATTTGCTTGGCTGACTACTCAAAAAATTGATCAAAATTACAAAGGAACGCAGCAACAAATCCATCAAGTTAATGAACTCATTGACGAGATCATTGTTCTTTTAGAACAAAGCAATAGATCTAGGTAAAGAAACACGTGAATGAACACCAATTAAGAAAACTTTGCCAAAACAGCAAGTTTTTGATTGTAGATGACTTCGAAAATTTCCGTACCTCTCTTCGCCTCATGCTGACAAGCTTTGGTGCAGCATTTGTCGATACTGTTGCTAACGCCGAGCAAGCCCTGAACCAAGCTAAATATGACAGCTATGACGTCATCTTGTGTGACTTTAACCTTGGGGCCGGCAAAAATGGACAACAGATCTTAGAAGAACTTCGCATGAAGAAGCGGATAAAACATACGAGCCTTTTCGTTATGGTCACCGCAGATACATCAAAAGAGACAGTACTTGGAACACGAGAGTTCCAACCAGATGCTTATATAGCAAAGCCTGTCACTCGTAATATGCTTGAAGAGCGGCTATTGCAACTGATGACCCAGCAAGCCATTTTAAAACCAATCAATCGAGAGATTGATATCGACAATTACGCCAAGGCGATTAGTCTTTGTAAGCAAGAAATCGAAAATGGCACACGATACCGCTCTTGGTGCCTACAAACTATGGCAAGCCTCTATAGAAAACTAGGAGACACATCGAGCGCTCAAGGAATATATAAAGAGGTTCTCAGCCAGCGCCACATAGACTGGGCTCAACTAGGTCTAGCCCATACACTTCTAGATACCACGCAATACGATCAAGCCAAGCAAGTATTCTCGCAAGTCATTGAAAAATCACCAATGATGGTAGAAGCCTACGAAGGAGTTAGTGACGCGTGCTTGCACTTAGGACAAAGACAAGAAGCCCAAGAAGCTCTCCAAGAAGCCGTTACTATTTCTCCTAGGATGGTCAAAAGGCAGTCTAAATTGGCGAGTTTATGCGTTGAAAATAATGATCTGCGTTCTGCAAGCGAAGCATTCAGAAAAGCGATCACGTTTGGAGAGAATACCGTTCACGAAACACCTACCCTCTACTTAGATTTCGGGCGTTGTTTAAGTGACCTATCAATCGGAGATACGACTAATCAGGGCAACACTCTCGCGAACGAGGCTAACATTCAGCTTGAGACTATTCTTGACAAATTTTCTTATGAAGAGGAAGCGTGTCATTGCGCTAATTTAGTAAAAGCTAGAGTACTAGTTGGCCGAGACAAGCACGAGCAAGCGCAAATGCTAATAGATGAAGTACAATCTTTAATTGATGTCGAAGATCTTAGCGTTGACCTAGGCTTGGAATTAAGCCGCAGCCTTTATACCACAGGTCGGCAAGACGAAGCCGAGAACTTACTAATAAAGCTATCTCAAAAATTCGAATCAGACCCTCAAGCCCTAGGCAAGATAGAAGCCTTACTAGATGAACCCGAACCTTTTGAACTTAGAATAAAAGCCAAGAGTCTCAATAAAACCGGCATTCAGCTATTTGAAAGTGGGCAACTTCAGTCTGCTGTTGAGTCGTTTACATCAGCCCTAGCTCTCACTCCAAAGCACGCCGCACTTAATCTTAACTTGGCACAAGTTGCACTTAAGTTATATAAAGATGAATCATCGCCAAACACTTTGAATTTAGCGCAGGAATGTATAGAACGAATTCAGCACATTCCTAAACAACACAAGCAATTTCGTCGTTTACAACATATAAAAACAAATATTCAAAACATCCTAAGAGAAAACCAGATATGAGCAAAAACCCTAAGGCAACTGCTGACTTTTCATTGATCTTAGCGTCATCCGTTCACGACATGAAAAACTCTTTAGGCATGTTAATTCACAGTGTAGAAACACTTTGCGAGCAACTCCCTGAAGACCAGCAGAAAGGCCTTGGGGTTAGCACGATCAGATATGAAGCAGAAAGAGTCAATAACGACTTAATTCACTTACTAGGTATCTATCGAATAAAAGAAAAGAAACTCGCGGCACACTTAGACGAATTTTATCTTGATGACATATGCTCAGAGCAACGAGCGCAATATCAAGAAATTCTTGCCAACAAGGGTATTAGCTTAGAAATAGAATGCCCGAATCATTTGGCTTGGTTTTTTGATAGAGAGCTCGTTAGTGGAATCATTAACAACGCTCTGAATAATGCCAGCCGCTACACAAAGGCAAAGATAAAAATTACGGCGAAATCCATCACGATCGACGCTGACGAATATTTAGAAATCAGTATTAATGATGATGGGCAAGGTTATCCCAAAAGCATCCTTGAGATAGAACCTGATGAAGTGCTTAATAACATTAACTTCAAATCTGGCAGCACATCGCTTGGGCTCTATTTCGCATCACAAGTCGCATCACTTCACCAACAAGGGAGCAAGCGAGGAAGAATTTCCCTTGAAAACGGAGGTGAACTGGGCGGCGGCTTATTCCGAGTATTCCTCCCATAGAAGAAACTCTAGTGAGCAAATTTAGATTACCAGCGAGCCTCTTCACCACGAATTGTTAAGCTTGAGCCTCGATCGAAACTCACGTCTGAAATATAAAAACTTCCGATAGTGTCAGGGCTCGAACTCCCTTTTACACGAACATTTTCAATACTAATTCGATCAGCTTCGAAACCTGTATAGAATCTTACGCCACCATCATCAAGGATTGTCATGGCAGGCATATCATCGAAACGACGAAAGCCATCTATAGTCACATCAGCTTCAATAAAGTTAGACAACGGACCAAATCCCATAACGGTTGTAACCGCGTCCATGGCTTGAAAAGCCACTTGCTCCTCAGTGGTATCCTCGTCATCCTCTTCTAGTTTGTTTTCTGCCCCAGTGCTAGGCATCTCGTAACCGAACTGTGGCAAAAGTGCGCTACCTAACACAAAAGGTCCTTGCGCTTCTGCACTTTCTAACTCTGCTTCGCTTAATGCAACGAACCCAGCAGGCAAATTAGCAAATTGTATTTCTGAAGATGTTTTAACTGATGGAACTGCAGGTTTTACCATGGCAGGAACTGAAAAGCCCGCAACCGCATGAAACGGCGCCCACGCGATTGTTGTAAACGCAGCAACACGGCGCAATAGATCTTGGCGCTTCAAAGCACTCTCTAACTGATTATTGCTAATGTAACCGTTATCTAAAAGAATCTCGCCTAATCGCTTACCACTTCTACCTTGCTCTGTAAGCGCGAAATTAAGCTGAGACTCTGTAATAATGCCCTTATTGACAAGAACACGACCCAGTCTTGATTGCTGCACAGACTTGCCCATTGCCCACCACCTCTAAAATGTAAAAAACGCAAATTTGGATCACACTCAAAGCATGGTTCATCGATTAAAAACTAGCCACTCGTATTGGTAAGGGGATGTAACCCCTACGTAACGATATGAAATTTGGTGAACTAGAACTCACTTTTATTTAAATAAGACGAAAGCTACAATTTACGCTTCTTTAACAAAAACAATGCGAGCCCCGTATGAACTTAAAGTCCCTCGTTATTTTCGCAACAGCTTTGTTGTTAAGCACCACCCTCAGCGCAGCGACAACAGCGATCATAAAGACAAGCCTCGGCGAAATGGCAGTTAAGCTTTATGATCAACAAGCTCCTATTACGACCAAAAACTTTATAGCGTATGTGAACAGCGGATTTTATAACGATACGATTTTTCACCGCGTAATACCGGGCTTTATGGTTCAAGGTGGCGGTTTTGAGAAGGGAATGGTTAAGAAACCAACAAATGCTCCGATCCAAAACGAAGCAAAACCCACCACACCAAACAAGCGTGGCACCCTATCAATGGCACGAACCAACGACCCAAATTCAGCAACGGCTCAGTTCTTTATCAACGTGGTAGACAATCATTTCCTCAATAAATCAAGCTCACAAGCTGGTTATGCCGTGTTCGGCGAGATTGTTCGTGGAATGGAAGTAGCTGATCAAATTAGCGCAACGAAAACTGGTAGACGTGGACCATACGGAGACGTGCCTGTCACCGACATCATCATTGAAGAAATACGCATCAACAAATAAGCACAAACATCTAACTATGCAACGCCCAACCGCTAACATTGAATGGAAAGATGGCATCCCTTATCACAAGGACTTCGATGATATTTACTTCAACGCTAACGATGGGCTAGCAGAAACTGAGTATGTCTTTATAGAGGCCAACCGCCTCAAAGAACGCCTGCGAAACGCAACGAACGATCAAGATACACTTAGAGTTTGTGAAACGGGGTTCGGCAGCGGACTTAACTTTATAGCCTGCTATGCGCTATGGAGATCACTTCCTGAACCCAAAAAACGCCTTGAATTTTCTAGCATAGAAGGGTTTCCACTTAGCATTAGTGACTTGAAGTTAGCGTCTAAAATCTGGCCTGAATTAGGCTTTGAATATAAAGAGCTACTAAATCAATATCCAAGCCCTATTACTGGATTCCACTATTTAGAGTTTGAATCTGGAAGAGTCAGCCTAAAGTTATTTTTCGAAGAACTCAATAATGCACTCGATAAATATCAGTTTTTCAGCGACGTTTGGTTTCTTGATGGATTTGCCCCATCTAAAAATGAAGAAATGTGGAACAGCAAATTGTTCGATCATATGGCGCTTTATAGCAATCACCAAACGACAGTTTCTACATTTACCGCGGCAGGGTTTGTTCGAAGAAACCTTATAGATGCGGGATTCATCGTTTCCAAAATATCTGGTTTCAAACAAAAACGTGAAATGATTACTGCTTCGCGTCACTTAGAAAGCACCACGAAAACTCAGGCCTTGCCTGATCAAGCATGGCATATCAGCGAAAATTCATCCCCAAACATCAAGCATGGCCACGTACTCGTCATAGGCGCTGGGATAGCAGGACTCACCACCGCTATTACTCTAGCCCGCAAAGGCTTTAAAGCCACCATCATTGAGAAGCAAGAGGGCCCATTGCAAGGCGCTAGCGGTCAAAAACAGTTGATCATGTATGGAAAATTCCCTCAGCAATATACACCAGAAGCACGACTACTGATTCAAGCACAGCTCTACGCTCAAACCTTTTTCTCGAGAGAGCAACTCTCAAGCGGAAACAGATTTTGGCATACTTGCGGCGTTGTTCACCTAGCATGGAATGAAAAAGAACGAGCTAAACAGCAAAATGTTGTAGATCGCTTTGAACTGCCTGAGACATTCATGTATCAGGCCGATGCAAATAAACTCAAAGGCCTGAGCGGACTAGATATTCAAGACAGCGGGCTAGTATTTCCACAAGCAGGTTGGTTAGACACAGAGGCATTTTCTAAACATGTACTAGAACATGACAACATTGAGCTAATCAATAAGCGTGAATATACACATCAGGATTGGGAGAGCGATGCGTTACTGAACTCGATGAATGCAGATGCAACGATAATATGTAATGCAGTTTCCTACCAAGATCTAGACATAAACTACCCACTACCAATAAAACCCCTAAGAGGGCAAACAACTCAGTTGTCATCCAAGTCATTCGCGACACCCAAAACAGTTCTATGTGGCGAGGGTTATCTCTGCCCTACATTACACGGCGAACTGCATATTGGTGCCAGTTACGACTTGAATAATTCAGAACCATTTGAATCAAGGGAAGATGATCACGCTAATATCGAAAAACTCGTGACTTGGCTCAAAGGATGGAGCGATCAAGCGACGTTGAATGAACAGGTTTCAGGCCGACATGCAGGTATTCGGACAACGTCAAACGACTACACTCCGATCGTTGGGAAACTACCTCGAACGAGTGCAATGAACAAGCAATATAGTTTTCTTACAAAAAACGCCAAACAAGAAACAATACAAGGCAGATACTACGATC
This sequence comes from Oleiphilus sp. HI0066, assembly GCF_001635725.1. Classification (NCBI taxonomy): domain Bacteria; kingdom Pseudomonadati; phylum Pseudomonadota; class Gammaproteobacteria; order Oceanospirillales; family Oleiphilaceae; genus Oleiphilus; species Oleiphilus sp. HI0066. The sequence goes on along the minus strand of NZ_LWFH01001100.1, from coordinate 9,459 downwards.
ACACATACTTAAACCTAGCTTACGGCTCGAAGGGACTCACCTACTCACCCTTAAGTGCAAGACTTCTTGTGGATACAATTTCTAGTTCAAGTATCGGACTTCCACACGAACAAGCAAAACAACTATCACCAGCGCGATTCTTAATAAAAAGCCTCAAGAAAGGTCATTTTTATTCAACTAATTAATAGGAAGTAGGTTTTCACCATCTGGAGAAAATGGCGTGATTCTGTAGCGGAAGGTACCGTCACCTGACGAGTGATCCTCCTTCCAAAGAACTAAAAATTTGTCTTCGCCTACAACGTCTAAATCTACAATATAATCCGTTCCGGCGGTGCCAAACTGCTGAACTTTTAACAAACTCGGAGTAGCCACAACATCAACCGATGCAAAAAATAAATCTTGCCCTCCTATGATAGAGCCCGCCTCAAACTCTCCGAGAGTCTCGCCAACAACACCAACCCTCTCAAAATCTTCCTTATCAAGAAATGCAATAGCTCGTCCAACGTCATTGGAATCCGTGGCAATAGTGAACAGATTAGATATCGAACTTTCTTCATTTAATCGCAAATTGTACAAAAAAACATCATCTGTTAAGGAAGGTGTAGCATCTCCATCTTTACTGAAAGTCGAACTAACCAAGACACCAAAATTATCGTCACCATAATTGGCAACACCACCTTGCATAAATGCTGCTGGCTGCCTAAGTGACGCACTTGCAACATCTACATCTAAAAATCCATCATCATCTAAAGAGCGTGAAAATATACCCGCACCATCCGTCACGAAAGCGTGAACATTCGAATCATCAACGGACAGCCCTACCATATTATTATCTGATCTATCGCCAACAAAACGGCTATATAAAAGGGACAATGATCCGTCAAATAAATAAACAAAACCTTCTCGGCCATCTTCAGGAGGAATAGTAGACTGACCATCCAAAGAAAGACCCTCGGTACTTCCAGAAACAGCAATTTCACCATTATCAGTAATAACTAACTCAACAACTTCATCATCAACTTCAGAACCATGCTGACTTTGAGCTAATACAGTCACCGCACCGCTATCATTAACTCTAAGTTTTACAACAGCAAAGTCTTGCCCCCCCCAAGATGAAGCACCAAGAGTCAATCTCTGATCGGTTCTGAGTAATAGAGCGATATCTGAATAACCTGCTCCAGCAGAAATAAAAGCCACGTCGATTGCCGACACGTCGCCTCCGCCTGAAGAGAACTCATAGAAGTTAGTACCATCTAGCAAGGCCTGATTTCCTTGAGCATCATATCGATATAATCGAGCTCGTTGAAATGCATTGCTCAGGCTATTGGCTAGCGAGAACACGTCGGCGCCAGACGTTGCGATAGCTTGGTATTCAATCGTAGGGTCATTAATCAAAACGTCTTCATTTACGTATGCATTGACAGTGATTTCCGCGCTAATCTCAGCCTCATCACCCCCATCGGTTGCCACCTCTATTACTAGCTTTGGATCTGACACAACACTAGAAGACAGGGTGTCAGAAATCGAAACACTTAGAACTCCAAAACGATCACCTTCGTTCACAACTAGAACTTGATTAATAGGGTTTAGTGAATAATCAAAGCTCGATAAATTAGTTTCAGAAGGGTTCACTTTAAACGAAATACGAACATCACTTTCAGCAGGCCGATTTAATTCGACTGGTATCGAGACACTATCACCGGGAGCGACTGTGAAAAACAACTCTTCGGCTTCGATAGTCGGCTCATCATCATCAATTTGAATAAAAACTACCTGATCAGCAAAGCTGAAGGCCAGGTTCCCAGGATCCGTGACAGTTACCTTGAAATTCTCTCTTTCTTCAATTATCGAGTCATCGACAATATAAATGGGAGCCGCACAACCCGTCGCTCCAGGCTCAATAACAATTGAACCCGTTTGCGGCACAAAATCAACAAATGAACTAGCAACGTTTTCGGCAAATCGATCTTCTTCTACAACATAATCGAACGTAACCGGCACCGAAACTGGCTGTGTAATTTTCAACAAAAATGCGTAAGGAAAAGCTTCACCATAGCCTAAGTCTCTGGACCTACTTTCAATATCATTGATCGCTCGGCAAGGTGTAAATTGTGACAGTTCTTGTCCTGTTATTTTTCTTAAATTAGCCTCGCCTTCTTCAACACTAACTATCGGCGATACGTCATTCAAAGATATGATATTTACTGCAAAGTCTGACCTATATATAACAGTTGATGATCCATCAGTAACTTCAATCCAAAATGAGCTCTCAAAATCCTGTAAGTTAGATCCTGCAGGTGGAATCGGCACTCCCTGCAATCGAAAAGTATTCTTTTGTGTTCCCTCTTGCTTCACAACACTGAGGCTAATCGTATTATTTCCCTCTGCATCTTCGGTAAGTTCTTCACTCATACCTGGTTCGGGGTTTTGAATATAACGAACGTTAAAACCGCCTTCACCACCCGCAATTTCAATCGGAATATCAATAGGTGAATACCAAGTCATCTCTGTGGGCAGAGCTTCTTCATTTACAATTCGTAAATCAGGCGTACTCAAATTTGTTTCGCACGCAGCTAGAACAAGAATAGAAATAACGACACACAGTTTTTGAACTAAATGTTTCAAAATACACGCACTCATGGCCAGAAAGGCTTATTATGAAAAACTTAAACGATGCAAATACTATAAAAACAAAGAAAGGTTTGACAGAAGAGGCAATAAGAAACGCCCCTTACATCACAATAAAGATCAGTTTTGATTGAGTAACGCTAGGGCAGCAGCTTCATCCAGCACTGGCACATTGAGTTCAGTCGCTTTCTTTAGCTTAGAACCCGCTTTCTCACCCGCGACTAAATAATCGGTTTTGCTTGAAACTGAACCACTCACTTTTGCTCCAACCTCAATGAGAAGAGCCTTTAACTCATCACGGCTATAGTTTGGCAAAGTTCCTGTCAGCACAACCGTCTTCCCAGCAAATACATTCTCTGAAGACTTCCGTACTTGCTTAGGTATCTGACACTCAACACCTTTTTCGAGCAGTCGCCGAACAAGAGAACGATTGTCTTGATTTGAGGTAAAAACCATAACATGGCGAGCAACTATTGGACCGATGTCATCTAAAGATTCCAATACATCTGGCGTCAGCGAGAAGAGCCCCATAACGTCATCCAACTCACACGCAATGGTTGACGCGGTCGTTTCTCCCACTTCCCTTATTCCGAGCGCATAGATAAATCGGGATAATTCGATCTGCTTTGAGGACTCAATCGCTACAATTAAGTTCTCAGCGCTTTTTTGTCCCATACGCTCCAACAGCACGAGGTTAGGAGTATTTAAATCAAAAATATCAATGGGCGATCGCACAAATTCTTTATCGACAAGCTGTTCAACCAATTTATCGCCCAAGCCATCAATATCAAATGCCTTTCGCGATACAAAGTGCTTAATTGATTCTTTGAGCTGCGCGGGACAAAGCATCGCGCCAGAACATCTGGCGATACTGCCTTCTTGCTCAATCTCTGACGAACAAACAGGGCAATGACTAGGCAGCTCGATATTTCTTTCGAAGGCTCCCGCACCTATTCGAGCGGCAACTTTAGGAATCACATCTCCCGCTCGCTGAATCGCAACACGATCGCCAATCTTGATCCCCAAACGTGCAACTTCATCCATATTATGAAGTGTCGCATTACTTACCGTCACACCACCCACAAAAACGGGGCTCAAACGCGCAACAGGTGTAATTGCTCCAGTTCGACCAACCTGGAACTCCACATCCTCTAAGGTTGTTTCTGCCTGTTCAGCTGGAAATTTATATGCAATAGCCCAACGTGGAGCTCTGGCTACAAACCCAAGAGTTTGCTGATCTGCCAGCTTATCCGCCTTAAAAACAATGCCATCGATTTCGTAATCAAGCTCAGATCTTAAGGCTGTAAGTTTCTGAACATAACTACCGATAGCTTCTGTCGAATCTAAACATTCGACCAATGGATTGATGACAAAACCTAAACGCCGCAAATCAGAAAGAGATTCACTATGAAGACGATATCGATCTGGCTCTGAGCTATATCCCACTGAGTAAGCATTCATCATCAGTTTTCGCTTAGCCGTAATGCGCGAGTCCAATTGCCTTAAACTTCCCGATGCAGCATTGCGTGGATTTACGAATACTTTTTCTTCACGCTTCTGAGCCTCAAGATTGAGCTCATCAAATACACTACGCGGCATAAAAATCTCACCGCGCACTTCCAACTCACTAGGAAGATCATCACCTGAAAGACGCAAAGGAATAGACGAGATTGTTTTAACGTTTGCAGTAATATCTTCACCTGTTTGACCATCACCACGCGTGGCGCCATAAGCCAAAACCCCGTCGATATACATCAGACTAACCGCAATACCATCCAGCTTCGGTTCGGCAAACAAAGAAACTTCACCATCTACTTTTTGACCAATGCGACTATAAAAATCCAGCAAATCCTCGTTAGAAAAAGCATTATCGAGTGAAAGCATTGGAATACGATGAGCAATTTGCGAGAACTCACCAGAAGGTGCACTTCCCACACGTTGAGTAGGGGAATCTGATCTTTTTAGATCCGGATATTCTTCTTCGAGCGATCTGAGTCGTTGAAATAGCTGATCATATTCCTGATCGCTAATAGTCGGAGCGCTTTCTAAATAATAAAGACGATTATAGGTATTTAGAGATTCAGATAACTCTGCAATCTCATCTCGAATTTTATCGAATGACACGAAACAACCTTAAGGACGCATTTTGCACAACTGCTTGCGCTCAAACTCTCTAATTCTCTGCTTATAATGTTCAACAGTCTGCGAAGTCAATACGCTGCGATGCTCGTCCTTCAACTCACCTTGCAAATTATCTGCAAAGCACTTCGCCGTTTCATACATAAAGTCAAAAGCTTGCAAGTAATTCTTTGGTCCGGGAATACTCATAAAGAAGCTTACTCCCGGAGTGGATAAGGTCTCGAGCTTGTCTGGATCAAAATATCCAGGCTCAACAGCATTCGCGACGCTAAATTGAATAGGACTTAACAAGTCCTCTTCATGTCGATGAAAAATAGACATCTCGCCATGTTTCATACCACAAGCTACAAGAAGTTTATTTACATCTGCGCCCGCAAAATTTTGACCTGGTTGCGCATCAACATTAATCACGATGACTTCATGATCGATTGCTGAGTCTGATTCTACAGTTTCCTCTTTGGGCTTTGTTGTTGCATCAATCTTAGCTTTCGCTTGCTTAGGCTTGCTAGAAGAAGGTTTCTCAATCTCAGACTCATCCGATTCAATTGAAACTTTAGGCTCAAATAAATCTGAATCGTCTTGCGCCGAAATAGACAGTAAATTCTGTTCATCAAGTTCACTATCAACAGAATCCGCTCCTGCAGATACAACTCGAACACCGCCTCCAGGAAGCTCAGGATTAAAATCATCATCAAGGGGGGAAGAATCTATTTGCCCACCTAAATCTCGGGACATTTTAAGAGAGTCTTGTTTTGCGAGACGCATTCTACGAAGACCATCGATCAAAATCCCTAAGATAATGACGACACCAACTACAATTAACCACTCTCTAAGGCTCATTAAGAACTCATTCCACGTATAGATAATCTGAGAACATAAAGGCTAGGATAGCCTTTTTATCAAGGCATATAGTAGCTAGAAAACAACAAGGAGACCAACGCTCAAGATTAAACCTAAATTAACTGTTGGATAGCCTTTTAAGCGTCGACTAACTGAGCAGCCGCATCAATATCCACGGACACCAATCGAGAGACTCCAGGCTCGTGCATAGTAACCCCCATAAGCTGGTCAGCCATCTCCATAGAAACCTTATTATGCGATATATATATGAACTGAACGGTATCGGACATTTCTTTGACAAGTCGAGCAAAACGCCCAACATTCGCATCATCTAAAGGCGCATCTACTTCATCCAACATACAGAATGGCGCTGGATTAAGTTTGAAAATAGAAAAAATCAATGCAAGGGCTGTCAAAGCTTTCTCACCGCCAGAAAGGAGATGTATCGTTGAATTATTTTTTCCTGGAGGCCTAGCAAGAATACTCACCCCTGTCTCAAGCAAATCCGAATCGGCCAGCTCAAGTTTTGCGCTGCCACCCCCAAATATCTTTGGAAACAAATTCTGCAAACCTGCATTGACGCGATCATAAGTTTGCTTAAACCTATGCCTTGTTTCTTTATCGATTTTTCGAATAGCTTGCGTCAACACATCTAAGGCATCAATTAACTCATCATTCTGCTCATCAAGATACGTCTTTCGCTCTAGCTGCGTCTCATACTCCTCGACAGCAGCCAAGTTAATCGCTCCCAAACGAGCGATCTTTTGTCCAATTGACTCCAAATCTTTCACCAACGCATCTTGCTGAACATCCTCATCAGCTAGCACTGAAACAAGCTCTTCAAACACAAAACCCTGCTCCAGCACATTTTGGAAACATTGATCTTGCTCTAAAGCAAATGCTTGAATCCTCAAACGCACCCGCTCTAGCTTTTCTCGAACATGCAGCAAGTCTGTCTCAGAGCGCTCCCTTGCCTGTTCCAAATCACGCAATTGACCTTGGAACGCCTCGTGCTCTGTTCGCACCTGCCCAAGCCGCTTCTGATCACGCTCATGAGCGACTAATTCATCCTGCAAGCGGGACTCTAAACCCTCAATCAAATCTTCATCGCCAGGCTCGAAATCAATATTTAAGACCGCCTCGTTAAACCTCTCAATCTCAACTACTTGCCCATCAAGAGTTTGATTTAGCAACTCTAAGCGATTTCGAAAACCTTGCTGATCAGACCGCAACCTCATTAACACTGAAGCTAAATCCTGAACCTGCGCTCGCGACTCAGATATCGCATTTTTCAAACGCTCTTTGTCACCTTCTCCAAGCTCTCTTTTTTCAGATGCGCTCTCCAAAACCTCAGATAATATTGACAACTCTTGCTCACACGCTTCAATTTGCTCAGAACTTTGGGCAAAACGCTCTCTTTCAGAATTCAAATCATCATCTATCCGAGCTATACGCAGCTGAAGTTGCTCACGCTTGATTTTCGCCCCCCGCTCATCAGCAACTAATTGCGCGTGACGCTTAAGAGCACTCTGCTCTATTGCCCGAGCATCGACTAACGAAGTTTTAGCCGCAGCCAAATCATTCAGATTAGCCTGAAGCCCCGCCTCCAATCTAGCCACGTCATCATCTGCAATACTCAGCTCATCAACCAAGCTATCTATTCGTTTTTGACGAACGACAACACCATCATCAATTGCACTCAAGGCAAGATATTGAACACTATCCCGACCTATCAATACACCTTCAGTGGTCACGAATTCTTGACCAAGTTCTAGCTGAGAACGAGTAGAAAAGGCTTCGCTAGAATTCGCAGCACAAATATAACGATTCAAAAACGGAATCAACGCAGAACACCCTTCGACTTTTTCTGCCAAAGAGCCATCGTTAACTTGATAGCTTGCCTGCTCATTCGAAAATAAAGCGAAAGTAATATCAGAGCGATCTAAGAGATAGCCGGCCATTTTTTCATCGTTAGATAAATAGGCGTATAGCCGATCCCCAAGCAAACCCTCAATGACAGGCGCCCATACTGGCTCGACCTGAATTGATTCTATTAAGGTTTCAAGCTCGCCTTTAGCCTTAGCATGCAGATCAGTTAGACCTGCGCCAACATTACCTTTAGATACTACATCGCGCTGAATCGTTTCTAATGAAACCAATTCTGCCTGCTTCTGGGCAATTTCACTTTTTCGTTCTGCAGTCGCTTCACGACTTTCTTGGACAACGGCCTCAAGCCTTTCAACATCTTCTTGCCTAGCGAGAACGCTTGATTCAGATTCTTCCAAAACGCACGTCAACTCAGCTAACTCTTCACCCACACCTTGATAGCCCAACACATCCAATTCTTCTGAAAGGCGATTTTTGTCATCATCAAGTGAAGCAACGCGTTCCTTTGCTTGATCTGCTTCGCGCTGGAAACGCGACAAGTTCGACTTCGCATCCTCCACACTATGTCGCGTATCCGTGTAAGCTTCTTGCATTTGCTGATTAAGATCTAACCAAGAGGCGTACGCCATCTCAGATTCTTCAAGCTTTAATTCAGCCGCCTCTTGCTGCTCAATCACGATCTCAATTTCGGGCTCTATCTCAGCGATACTTTCGGAAACAAGCTCTCTTTCTTCCAACCCTTGCCGCAAGCGATCTTCAGCAAGACGTATCTGCTCAGTAAGACGAATGCGTTCAGACTCAGCTCGTTGCAGACGCTGACTCTCAAATTTCAACTCTTGCTCGATCTTTGCGATCTCGGCGCCAGATTGATAGTAACGAGCCTGCACCGATTGCATCGCTTCGGCAGACTCTTCTATATTCGAACGCAACACCTCAATTTTTGATTGCCCAGTTGCCTTATCAAGCACCAAGCTTTCGACCGCCGACTCACAACGAGCCGACTTAATCTCCAACTCCTGTTTTTGCTCATCCAAACCTAGCCACTGCAAAGCAGATATTTTTGCCTTCAGCGCACGTTCATTTGCCTTGAACCCTTTGTATCGTTCAGCAGCATTCGCTTGACGCTTGAGTGTTTCGAGTTGCTTAGACAACTCCTCTCGAATATCCGTTAGTCGATCCAAATTTTCAGTGGTCCGGCGCATTCGATTTTCGGTTTCTCGCCGCCTTTCCTTGTACTTGGAGATACCTGCAGCTTCTTCTAGATAAACGCGCAACTCTTCGGGCTTACTCTCGATCAAGCGGGAGATCATTCCCTGTTCAATAATGGCATAACTTCTAGGCCCCATGCCTGTACCGAGAAAGATATCCGTTACATCTCGACGACGACACTTTGCGCCATTTAGGTAGTATTGAGATACACCCTCTCTCGTGACCTGACGCTTGATAGAGATTTCAGTAAATGCTGCATGCTCACCAACCAACGGCCCTTCACTATTGTCAAATAGCAACTCAATAGAGGCCTTTCCTACCGGCTGACGATGTGTAGAACCATTAAAAATAACATCTGTCATCGACTCGCCACGTAAGTGCTTAGCCGAGCTCTCGCCCATTACCCAGCGAACAGCATCAATAACGTTAGATTTCCCACAACCGTTTGGACCAACGATTGCGGTCATGTTTGTAGGAAAAGGAACAACCGTCGAATCAACAAAAGACTTGAAGCCGACCAGCTTGATTGACTTAAGGCGCATTAAAAAAGCGTATCCAGAATATTATTCGTTATTAGTTGCCACATGTTCCGAAATTACGCAGCGTCTTGCAAGCTATCAAATCGATACGCCAGTTTTTTAACACTCGCAATATAAAAAAGCGGATGCATGTCGCCGATTTTTTGACACTCAAACTATCACAATAACGATAACTTACTGATATAATTATAAAATTTCTTTATGGCACGCGCCTCGC
>NZ_LWFH01001099.1:0-708 GCF_001635725.1 Oleiphilus sp. HI0066 | reverse complement strand
ATCGTCATGGTGATTTACAACATGCGCTGCACCTTGACTCACGCACCACTCAATTGCGCCACGTTTACTCGCTGTTACCACTACTTTCAAACCTGCTAAACGCGCGGCCATTTGTGTAGCAATTGCGCCCACTGAGCCAGAGCCGCCGATAATCAATAATGTTTTTTCGCTATTGTCTTTTGCAAGGCTAATTCCCAAGCGCTCAAATAAAGCTTCCCATGCAGTTAGGGAAATAAGCGGCATAGCAGCAGCTTCTGAATTTGATAATTTACTCGGCGCAGGCCCAACAATACGCTCATCAACGAGCTGATATTCACTATTCGAACCTTGCCGCGTGATATCGCCTGCGTAATACACTCGATCACCCGGCTTATAAAAACGTGTTGCATCACCCACGGCTTTTACAATACCAACCGCATCATAACCGAGCACTTTGGGTTCTTTTTCAACTGTATCTTTTGGGGATCTTACTTTTGTATCGACAGGATTGACGCTGACCGCATCAACTTGCACGAGAAGGTCGTGCGCCCATGGTTTCGGAATCGCGAGCTCAAAATCCTTGAGTGCATTATCGTCGCTGACAGGTAGGTATTTTGTTAGGCCAACCGCTTTCATTTTATTGTTATTCGACATCCTTCATCCCTTGAAGTGATCACGCGTTATCGCATTTGGTAGGACGAAGTATAACTTAAGCCGCTCGCGCACGGT
>NZ_LWFH01001098.1:0-1724 GCF_001635725.1 Oleiphilus sp. HI0066 | reverse complement strand
CTTTTTGGTTAATACCCGTAAGAGGGGATGGGAACTGGCCGCCAGCGTTATTCACTAGGCCGTGGATGATTTCGTTATTTGCTTTGATGGCTTTGATACACACTTTCACGGCATCTTCGTCGCGAATATCGCAGGCATGTGCTTCAGCGCTGCCGCCGTCTTCAAGGATTTCTGCTTTTACGCTTTCGAGCTTTTCAATTTTCCGCCCAATGAGCACAACGTGAGCTCCAAGCTGCGCAAGTTCGTGGGCTGTGCAACGTCCGATGCCGCTACCGCCGCCGGTCACGATCATGGTTTTGCCTTCAAACAGGCCTTCTTTTAATACTGATTGATATCCTGACATCGATTTACTTCTCTAAACTTGCGTATATTTCTTGGGAAACCGGAATTGGGAACTCTAATAACTGTTGGCCGTAGGCTTTACCTTGTGGGTCGATGCGCAGACTTGCGACACCGCCTCCGCCAAGACTGTTTTCGAGTAGGAAATTCATTGCGCTGAATCCGGGCATATTCCAACGCGTTACCTTACCGGTTTTAGGATCTAAGGTATGTCGCATAAAGTTCGCGACAGCGTCACTGCTTAGTGCTGCTTTAATAAATGGCATATAATCTGGCTCTCTTGCGATCACGCCAATATTGGCATGATTGCCTTTGTCACCACTGCGAGCATAAGCAAGCTTGATTAACGGAACGGTGTGAGGTGTTGCTGTTTCGAGTGCGTCACCTACATAGTTTTCGCTCGGGCAAAGTGCTTCAAAGTCTTCATGAGGCAGGTTGACTGCGAGTGTTTGCTCATCCAACTTCACTGCAAGATCGACAGTCGACTTGGGAATCAAACATGAATAGAGGCGTATCTTCGGCCAAACAGTAGGGCGACCTCCGACAATGCCTGTAATACCCGGAGCCATGCCAGTTGCGGCTTGAGCAATTTCTTTTGAAAACAATACAAGCGACTTTTTGTCTGGGCTAGCGACAGAAATCTTCACAACAATCTCTCGACACATCTCAGCCTTGGCATGCTCGCCGTATGTGGCTTCAGAACCGAGTAGTTCGATACTGGTTTCCGAATAAGGTCTTAAGCCTTTTGCTTCGATCATACGTGAGGTTTTAGACAAAATGGCTTCGGCCACGGCTTGTGCTTTTGCTTTTGCATTGATGCCAGCAAGTAAAAATGTCACGGTACATTTAAAACCGTCGGGGTAGGTGGCCGATACTTTGTATTGATCAGTTGGTGCTTTACCTAGGGAGCCAGATACCCGAACGAGATTGTCTGCGGCTTGTTCTAGCTTCACTTGTGTAAAGTCACACACAACATCAGGAAGGATATAGTTTTCTGGGTCGCCGATTTCGTAAACGATTTGCTCTGCAACCGTTGCTGTTGTGACTAAACCGCCCGTTTTTTCAGGCTTTGTGATAACAAATTCTGCGTCTTGATCTATTTCTACAATAGGGAAGCCCATGTCATCAAACCCATCTTTGACCAGTTCCCAGTCAGTGAAATTACCACCAGTACAGTGCGCTCCACATTCGATAATGTGTCCAGCTAGAGAGCCTTGAGCGAGTTTGTCGTAATCGCTCCATGACCAATCAAATTCATGCATCATGGCGCCGAGAACGACTGCACTGTCGACTACGCGACCGGTAATGACAATATCAGCATCTTCAGCAAGAGCAGCCGCAATGGCTGGAGCACCCAAGTATGCATTCATACTTACGAACATAGG
>NZ_LWFH01001097.1:0-1640 GCF_001635725.1 Oleiphilus sp. HI0066 | reverse complement strand
TTTCAGTTGCGCAATTTGTACATTCTTTTGATTGGATGGTTTTTCATCACTGAAATGCCACTGCCCATGTTCGTCTTGCCAACGATAATATTCTAGAGAGCTCTTTGTCTCGGAAGCATTGTTCACCTGAGACTCTTTAGGTTCATCTGTGTAGATGCCACCAGAGCTAGGTGTAATGGCGCTTATTAGTTTGTCTGGCATTTCTTTAATATTGAGAAAGTCACCACCGGCTTGATAGTCTGCATAAAACGGTAAACTTAGTGCACCCACTAAAATAATGACAGAAAACAAGCGATACACCCATTTCACAGAATAGTCTCCAACATCTTTTTCAAAGAAGGCTCTGACCAGTTAACGCGGCTACCTAGTCTCAAATTCTCCTTAAGTGTAGCTGTTAATTCTTCGGATTCTGGCGCAATCTCTAATCTGAGCTGACATAACTGGCCTTGGTAGGCTTTTTCTGCTGCAAGCTCCGCATCGAGATAGTGCTGTTTTAAAGATGAGTTGCCATAGTGATTAGCCCGTTGACGGAGCTGCCGCGTAGGCTTAATTAAATCGAAATAGTAATCTTGTTGAATTTTAAGAATTTGCTCTGCTTGAGATCCCAATCTTTTTTTCTGTTTTGATGACCAAAGTGCAAACAGACATAAATTGATATCCAGATCCTTATGATCTTGAGCGTGCATTAGTATGTTCTTAATGTCTTCTTGCTTCCAAAGCATTATTGAAAACTGCCAGAAGTGTTCAGCATTATTATCTTTGTTCATAATCTAGAGCGTCAATGCGTTGATGTACGCGCTATTATCCGCTACCTTGCGCGGCGAGTTCTACCTGAAGTGATGATTCATGCTTAAGATTACTGAAATGACACTGCGTCGAGGCCCTGAGCCGCTGCTTGAAAACGCAGACGCCAACATAGCGGATGGACAACGCGTTGCGATTGTTGGGGCGAATGGCGCGGGTAAAACGAGTTTATTCAAACTTCTGTTGGGTGAATTGTCGACGGATGCAGGTGCTTACCATTTACCCGGTAATTGTCGCATTGCGCATATGGCGCAAGAAGTCGAAAGTTCCGAGCGTTCGGCGCTTGACTATGTCATGGATGGACACCATGTTTTTCGCCGCTTGCAAGAACGCCTGGAGCTCGCGCAAGAGCAAGAAGACAATCATGTTATTGCTAACATCCATGGTGAACTCGAATCGATCAATGCCTATCAAATACCCGTTGATGCCAAAAAACTCTTACACGGATTAGGATTTTCAGAAAGCGAGTTATATTCGCCCGTTGCAAGCTTCTCTGGTGGTTGGCGTATTCGACTGAATTTGGCACAAGCACTAATGTGCCCATCCGATTTACTGTTGTTAGATGAACCAACTAACCACTTGGATCTTGACGCCATGCTTTGGCTCGAGCAATGGCTGAAGCGCTATCAAGGCACACTTCTATTTATCTCGCACGATAGGGATTTCATCGATGCAGTAGCAACGAGTATCTTGCACTTTGAGCATCGTCAGTTACATCAATATACCGGTACTTATTCAGACTTCGAGCGACTAAGAGCCGAGAAGCTAGCGCTACAGCAGTCACAATATGCCAAGCAACAGCAGCGTATTTCTGAGATTCAGTCATTTGTAAGTCG
>NZ_LWFH01001096.1:0-1258 GCF_001635725.1 Oleiphilus sp. HI0066 | reverse complement strand
ACCAATTACCCTCTGCTCATTCCGAACAACATTCCAATCAAAAAGCTTCTAACACACGAGGACAGCCCTATTCCTCATCCAACAAATTTAGTACATACCGGTGTTGATATAGCGACATTTTTGAACCTTGCCTCATCTGGCTTCGCAGCCAGTTTTTGCTTTCAACATATGCTAAAGCCGTTCATCGAAAAAGGCTCTCTCATAGATATCACGCCTCCTGATGTCGCAAGCAAAATCCCTGTGTATCTGATCTACAAAAACTATCAATACATGCCGGTGAAACACAGATGCTTTATCGATCTATTCAAATCAGCGTTTATCGATTCACCATCATATTAAACACGTAATTTGGTGTCATGAATTTCGCTAGAAAGTAGGCAGTGGTGTGCAGCATGAATTACACTACGCATCTTTCTAATGTCTGGTCGCCAGATTGAAGCGCACGAAAAGGCCCGCTATGCGAATCCCCAATATTTATGTCTCTACCAATCTAGATGATAACGCGTCGATCACACTTGATGATCAAGCTGCTCAGCACATCATAAANGTATTGCGTATGAAGAAAGGCTTTGCGCTGCAACTATTCAATGGAGACGGCTATTACTACCCTGCGACGATCGCAACAATTGATCGACGTAATGTCACGGTACAAACCAAAGATAGAATCTTCTGCGAGTCAGAATCAAACCTTCATACACATTTAGCTATTGTCATGTCTCGTGGCGATCGAATGGATTACGCTATTCAGAAAGCATGTGAGTTGGGCGTCAATCAAATCACGCCATTAACAAGCGAACGCTGCGAGGTCCGCCTTGATAACCAACAAGAAGACAAGCGCATTAAGCGTTGGCAACAAATAGCTATTAGTGCGTGCGAGCAATGTGGTCGTGCAACGGTGCCGTCGATCGCACAAGTAGAGATCTTAGATCACTTCGTAAACGCGAATGCAACAAACAAAGTGATAAAGCTAGTATTGCATCATCGTGACACTCAAGACTTGGCAACAGTAAGTCCATCACCTGAGCGCGTCATCATATTGATTGGCCCCGAGGGTGGACTTACGAGCGATGAAATAAACCACGCGACACAGAATAACTTTATTGCCTGCACGCTTGGTCCTCGCGTATTGCGAACAGAGACCGCGCCGGTAACTATTTTGTCTGTGTTGCAATGGTTGTGGGGTGATTTCAATTAAGCGTATAGCTGCGTTTAAAAATTACTACTGATATTAAAGTGATGGATTCACGATTACACTCTT
>NZ_LWFH01001095.1:0-1166 GCF_001635725.1 Oleiphilus sp. HI0066 | reverse complement strand
TGAAGTACCACAAGTTGCTGAAGAATTAGTCGAACCAGAACTTGAGTCAGAAAAACCAGAACCAGAAAGCTCGGTTGAAACTGATGAGAACATCGTAGTTAGTGATTCCGATGACGCTCCAATCTTCGCTGATCAAGTTCCATCAACAGCTTCTATGCAGACACCTAAAACAGCGCCGCCTGTAGCAACACCTGCAACACCAGTTGCGATTAGCGGAAAACTCACCGTACGCTCCAATGTGTATGGAGATACCGTACTCATCAACGGCAAGCCATACGGGTCTAGCGCACTTGAAGTTGAGTTATCACCAGGCACTTACACAGTTGAAGTGACCAAAGGCGGTTTCCAAAACTGGCGTCAAGAAATATACATCGCAAAAAATAGCGATCAGACCATCGTCGCAGAACTCCAGCAGTACACGACCGTTAACTACCGAAACGGTGTTTGGGAGCACGGTGTACAAACTGGTGAGGGCCGCTACCAAGACGGCGCGCGCATCGACTACCAAGGTTCATTCGTCAATGGACAGTTTCATGGTTATGGCTCCGCGCGCTATGGCGATGGTTCACGCTATCAAGGTGAATGGTTTGAAGGCGAAAGAAAGGGACAAGGCACATTCGTCAGCAGCAATGGCGACACTTATGTTGGACAGTTCTCTGGTGACAAATTTAACGGGGATGGCACACAAACCAAAGCCAATGGCGACATCTATACAGGTTATTGGATCGACGGCGAGTTAAGTGGCCAAGGCTCTCTAACCACCCGAGACGGTTTACTTTATGTTGGTGGTTTTAGTGACAACCTATTCCACGGCAATGGCACCCTTACTTACCCAGATGGCGGCACATACGAAGGTTCTTTCTCTAACGGTTTGTTCCACGGCAAAGGGGTTGAAGTGTATGCCAGTGGCAAGAAATACGAAGGGCAATTTATTGAAGGCTTGTATCACGGCAAGGGTGAAATACTAAACCCTAACGGAAGCAAAATAAGCGGTACATTTAAAGATGGAGAACCTTTTGGAAAAGTAACGCTCACCACTGAAGAAGGTGAAGTGTTTACGGCACGTTCTTCAGAACCTGGTGTGTGTTATCGTCCGAAAAGCTACCGTGCAACGCAATGCCCTAAATTAGACGGCTGGTAATCGACACACGATCCGCCAAAACGCA
>NZ_LWFH01001094.1:0-1149 GCF_001635725.1 Oleiphilus sp. HI0066 | reverse complement strand
TAATGATTCCGTCAACCTCGCTAAAGCAAGGTAGGCGGGTATATATATTGGTTCAATATTTATCGCGGCATTATAGTGTTTGGCGGCATTTTCAAAATTGTTGAGATCGCGCTCTAAGTTACCGAGATTAGTGTGCGCAAAACCTCTATCCGCTTGGTAATTTTGCATACTGCGATACTCTTCTAATCCGTTTTTGATTAATTTTTTCGCTTGTACGGGGATCGATGACATTTGACTGGCGGCGGCAAGTGCGCGAGATCCTCGGGCACGAATGTTTGATTGAGCATCGTTAATAAGTGGTTTGAGTAATTGCCATTTTTCGGCATTGGAGTAGGGCGCCGCTGCGTCGATCGCCGCAAGTCTGAATTGTGGTTCTGACCTTTTCACGGCTATTTCGATTGCTTGCATCGAATCAGGATGCGGATAGTTAGCTAAACGACTAAGCGCTGATGCGCGTATGATGGTCGCTTGAGTATCGTCTGTAAAAACAGTTAACAGCTTTTGACGTCCGCTCGGTATTAGATTATCTGCCTCGTTGAAAGCGTAAGCGAAATGCTTAGCATAGGAATCGTCAATTTTTGGGTACCATGTCTCGATCGTCGTGCTTGCCCAATTTGCATCTTGATTGGTATGGCAGTTATTGCATGCGTTTGGTGCTCCGGTATCGCGTGTTAGATGTGGGCGTGGGATCGAAAATTGATGATCTCGCCGCGAATCAACGCCCATGTAAACAGTCGCTGGCATGTGACAGCTAACACATTCTGCCGCGTCTGTGCCTACTTTATGCATATGGTGTGTTGGTTTGTCATAGGTTTTTGAATCATGGCATTGTGTGCAGACTTGGTTTCCTGTCACGTGGAGTTGCCCGCCGTGCGGGTCATGGCAATTTGTGCAAGTTACACCCGCGTCGTACATTTTGCTCTGAACAAAAGAACCCCAAACAAAATTCTCGTCTGATACCTGCCCATCCACATGGTAGAACTCCGGTGTCAGTAAAACCGTCTCAAGCGCGCGATTGAGAAAATCAGGCTCCGCTCGGTCACTAATCGCATTACGTCGCGCGTGACAGCTGGCGCAGACTATGACTTGGTCTGATGAACGACGTTTTGAGATTGGGTTTAACTTACTTTGACTGTCGGTTTTATACAG
>NZ_LWFH01001093.1:0-2283 GCF_001635725.1 Oleiphilus sp. HI0066 | reverse complement strand
GGATAACTTGCACTTTTGGTGGGGCGATGAGCGTATGGTTGAAAAAGAAAGTGCCCAAAGTAATTTTGGTGAAGCTTATCGTACACTGTTCCAACACGTTCCAATCCCAGAAGAAAACCTCCATCCAATAAATGGTGCAAATGAATTATCGATAGAGCAAGTGCATGCGGAAGAGGAGATTGTTTCCAAGCTTGATAAGCATGAAGGTCGCCCATGTTTTGATTGGGTGTTACTGGGTTTAGGTGAAGATGGTCATACTGCATCTCTATTTCCAGGGCAGGTAGATTACGAAGCACAGAGTAATTGGGTTGCAGCAACACATCCCGAAACAGGAGAGGTGCGCTTGTCATTGTCGGCCGAGACTTTATGCAATGCTCGATCCATTGCCTTTGTCGTGACCGGGGCAAACAAAGCAGAAATCGTGCGAGATGTGTTTGGTGACGAAGAAGAATCTGAGCAATATCCAGCAGCGAATATTTTTGCCTTTGATGGTGAGACGCAATGGTTGCTCGATGAAGCGGCGGCAAGTTTACTGGTCAACGATTAAGAGGCTGATATGAGTGCAGACATTGGTGTAATTGGCTTAGCAGTAATGGGGCAAAACCTCATTCTAAATATGGATAATCATGGCTTTGAAGTGGTGGCGTATAACCGCAGCAAAGACAAAGTCAGCGCGTTTTTATCAGGCGCAGCAAAAGGAACAAACATCAAAGGCGCTCACTCTATCGAAGAGCTAGTGAATGCTTTAAGCACTCCTCGCAAGATCATGCTGATGGTTAGAGCGGGGCAAGTTGTTGACGACGTTATTGCGCAACTAATCCCTCATCTGGAGCAGGGTGACATCATCATTGATGGTGGGAATTCTAATTTCGAAGATAGCTCTCGAAGACTGAAAGAACTCTCAGAACAAGGCATTTTATTTTTGGGCGCAGGCGTTTCTGGTGGTGAGGAGGGGGCTCGTCATGGACCGTCGATTATGCCCGGTGGAAGTCAGGAAGCATGGCCTCACCTTAAACCGATACTGCAATCGATTGCTGCCAAAACCAGAAGTGGTGAGCCGTGTTGTGATTGGGTCGGACAAGGTGGTGCCGGACATTTTGTAAAAATGGTGCATAACGGCATTGAATATGGCGACATGCAATTAATTGCTGAGTCTTATGATTTCTTGCGCATAGTTCTAGGGCTTAATAATGACGAGATTTCTGCCGTTTTAGGACGGTGGAATGAGACAGAATTAGACAGCTACTTAGTTGAAATCAGTCGCGATATTTTGGCGTTCAAAGACGAGCAAGGTAATCATTTGCTTGATCGTATTCTCGATAAGGCTGGTCAAAAAGGGACGGGTAAATGGACTGGAATCAACGCACTAGATTTAGGTGTTCCGTTGACCTTAATCAGCGAGTCGGTTTTTGCACGTTGTATTTCTGCTTTGAAAGATCAGCGCACAATTGCATCTAAGCATTTCTCTAAACCTAGTGTTGAAATTCCTGATAACAAAGATGAGTGGATAGAGATAGCGCGTAAGGCTTTGTTGGCATCAAAGATTATCTCATATGCTCAAGGTTTTATGCTGATGAAAGCAGCGTCAGACGAGCATGGCTGGGAACTTAACTATGGCAATGTCGCATTGATGTGGCGCGAAGGCTGTATTATTCGTAGTGTATTTTTAGAACAAATTCGTGATGCTTTCGCCTCTGATGGTCAGCTCGATTTTCTAGGCTTAGCTCCTTACTTTAATGAGATCTTGCAAGATTGTTTACCTGCGTGGCGAAAGCTAGTGGCCAAGTCGGTTGAGAGTGGAGTACCGGTGCCATGTATTGGCTCAGCGCTAAGTTTTATTGAGGCTTATAGTCGCGAAAAACTACCTGCAAATTTGATCCAAGCGCAGCGAGATTACTTCGGGGCGCATACCTATCAGTTAGACGGTGATGAAACTCAACAGTACTATCACACTGATTGGACTGGGCGAGGTGGAGATACTTCGTCGTCGAGTTATGATGTGTAGCGTATTGGTTGATAAGAATTTCAATCGTTAAGGCAGATATTTAGTCGCCAATTTTTCTACTTCAGGTTTCAGTAATTCAACTTGTTCCGTGTCGATATGGGCATTTAATCGTTTGGCGATATGTTTCATCGCGTTGATGCGGGCATATCGTTTGTTGTTTGCCGCTACTATATGCCAAGGGTTTTTCTTGCCATCAGTTTTATCCAGCATGTCCTCAAATGCTTGTTGGTAACTGTCCCAGTTTTGTCGATTTAATATATCTTCACTTGTGATTTTCC
>NZ_LWFH01001092.1:0-1362 GCF_001635725.1 Oleiphilus sp. HI0066 | reverse complement strand
GTTGGCCTACCAGGCGAAGGCCGAGTTATGGTCGTTGATGGCGGTGGTTCAAAGCGTAATGCATTGCTAGGCGATATGCTTGCAGAGAAAGCTGCTGCAAATGGTTGGTCTGGGTTGATCATTTACGGCTGCATTCGCGATGTCGACGTGATTCGCCAAACGCAATTAGGCGTACAAGCGCTTGGTACAAATCCTCGTAAGACAGAGAAGCGTGGATTAGGTGATCTAAATGTTGAGGTGAAATTCGGCGGCGTTGTATTCAAACCAGGACATTACGTTTATGCGGATAACAACGGCGTGATTGTCTCGCCAGAGCCTTTGAGCATGCCTGCTTAAAACTTCGGTTGCGCTAAAAAAGCCCAGTCAAATGACTGGGCTTTTTGTTATTGGATCTAAATTGTCACTCTTGTTCCGACTCTGTGCCAGACTGTTCAAGTTCTTCTAATTCCGCGCGTTTAGCTTTTGAAATATAGGTCGACTTCTTTTTAGGCGCACGTTTAGCCGCCTCTTTTTTCATTCGCTTTTTATTGATTTGTTTGATTTTTTTTTGTCTGTTCATAGAGCTCTGTTTAAGTTTTTAATAAATAGGGGTGGTATCTTTAGAAAGTAGATCAATTATCTGAAGCTAGCAGAAAATAAAGATGAGTAATAAATACGACAAGTATAAGAAAAAGAAGTTTTGGAAAGAAATGTTACCTGCTTTAAGCATTTCTGGAACTGAAAACAAAGTAATCCCTGAATCCAAGTATTTTGATTTAGAGCTAAATCGAAGCACTTTGGTCGCGGAAGGCTATCAAGAATTTCCTGAGGTCTTATCCAATAAAGAGGTTACAAAACTTCGGGATGGAATTATTGCGCTTCATAAAAATCAGATGTTGCCCGTTTTCTGCATGTTGTTCGATGAATATTGGCAATGTGTTGCTAAATTTCAAAAGTTATTAGTCAATGTGTTGGGCGCAGAGGCTTTGATGCTGCCTGATTTTTGGGCATGGCATGTTGACCCGAAGAAAAGTGAGTCTGGATGGGGGCCGCATAGAGATAAACTCTCCAATACATTGACTCATGATGGTATGCCAAAAAGCTTAACAATGTGGATTGCTTTGAGTGATGCGACTCCGAAAAATGGGTGTATGTATATGGTCCCCGCAGATCAAGATCCATATTATCTTTCGTTTGATACGAAAGACGTTCCCACGGACATGCAGTCAGTTAGAGCGCTTCCAGCAAAAGCTGGGACTGCATTTATATGGAATCAAAGAGTGTTCCATTGGGGGGGTAAGAGTCAGAAGACGAGTGTTTCGCCTCGAATTAGTATTGCATTTGAATTTCAGAGGGGTGACATCGCTCCTTACAATGAGCCTC
>NZ_LWFH01001091.1:0-1411 GCF_001635725.1 Oleiphilus sp. HI0066 | reverse complement strand
TTTTCTCTACTCAATCACCGTGCAGACTAAGGTATATATGCTCCGCTAGACTGCTACTAATGCCATCCACTTTGGCTATTTCTTCAATCGATGCTGTTTTAATCCCTTGCACACTGCCAAAGTATTTGATCAGTGAGCGCCGTCTCGTTGGGCCAACGCCATCAATCCCTTCAAGCTGAGACTGCCTGCGGCTCTTATCTCTTCGCTTGCGATGACCTGTTATTGCGAATCGGTGGGCTTCATCGCGAATATGCTGCATCAGATGCAAACTAGGCTCATCTGACGAGCATTGTATCGTTTTAAGGCCGCCCTGCCCATCAGGAATAAATAAGGTTTCAAAACCTGGTTTACGTGTTGCTCCTTTGGCGATACCAAGCAATAAAATGTCGCTGGCATTCAGTTCATTTAACACGTCTATTGCCATATTCAACTGCCCTTTGCCACCATCTATAAAAATGATATCCGGACGCTTACTAGGCTCTTCATTGACCTTTCGATATCGCCGCGACAAAGCTTGCTTCATCGCTGCATAATCATCTCCAGGCTCAATCCCTTCTATATTGAAGGTGCGATAATCTGACTTTAGTGGACCCTGATCGTTAAACACAACGCAAGACGCTACAGTTTTTTCCCCAGAACTATGGCTAATATCAAAACATTCCATACGCTTTGGAATGTCTGGCAATTCTAAAAGCGCTCTTAGAGCATCAATACGATGAAAAACATTTTCTTTGTTGGATAAATAGGTTTTTAAGGTGCTGTCAGCATTTGTCTGTGCCAACTTTTGCCACTGAGCTCTAATCGTCTTCACTTTGTGCGCAAAACGAATGTTTTTCCCGACAACATTTTGAACGGCTTCGCTCAGCATCGTCTCATCCGCGCATTTAAAGGGCAGAATAACTTCGTTAGGCAAGTCTTTCTCGGCACCAGAACCCACGTAATACTGCTCTATAAATGACTGAAGCCGCTCTTCTTTGCTCTCGTCTAAGAGCATTTTAGAGGTATAGTTTTTGTGCCCTAAAATTCGGCCCTTTCTGATGAAAAGCATCGAAAAAACCGAAACACCAGGGCCATCAGACAGTGCAACCACATCTAGATCTGCACTTCCTGATTCAACACTCTGGCTCTCTTGCGCATGGCGAAGGTGCTGAATCTGATCTCGCAATTCTGCCGCCTTTTCAAACCTCAAGTCCTCAGAAGCGGTCTCCATTTCATCTATTAACTGTCGAAGAAGTTCTGGATTCTTGCCTTGCAAAAACATCGTGACATGATGAACGTCTTGCAAATATTCATCTTTATCAACTAATCCAACACAAGGCGCTTTGCAGCGTTTGATTTGATATTGCAGACAAGGACGTGATCGGTTTTTATAGAACGATTCTTGGCACTGCCTAACTTTAAATATTTTCTC
>NZ_LWFH01001090.1:0-1555 GCF_001635725.1 Oleiphilus sp. HI0066 | reverse complement strand
TAAATAAAGCCCTCTAAAACAAACTCAGCACTCGCGGGCACAGTCAGCTCAGAATGCTTTGTCTTTACAGTTTCTGTTTTACCGCCACGCAGTAAGCCTGCAAACGCATATTCAGACAACGAGTCTGGCACCGGCGTTACAGCACCTAAAATCGTCGCAGGGTCTGCACCCAAAGCGACCGCCACTGGGAACGGTTTATCGGGATATTTCTCTTGCCACTCACGTAAATCAAGCGCGCCACCACGATGCGATAGCCAGCGCATGATCAGGCGATTCTTACCAATGACTTGCTGACGGTAGATACCTAAATTCTGGCGTTCTCTCTCAGGATCAGGGCCTTTCGTTACCACAAGCGGCCATGTAATCAAGGGGCCTGCATCCCCCGGCCAACAGGTTTGAACTGGGATTTTACTGAGATCGACTTGATCCTTCTCGATCACGACTTCTTGGCAAGGTGCGTTACGGAGCACCTTTGGCCCCATATTCAAAACTTGCTTGAAGATAGGAAGTTTCTGCCAAGCATCTTTTAAACCTTTTGGTGGATCAGGCTCTTTTAAAAATGCGAGAAGCTTTCCGACTTCTCGAAGTGCCGTCACATTCTCTTGCCCCATCCCCAAGGCTACGCGCCGAGGTGTACCAAAAAGATTTCCTAAGACCGGTATATCGGAGCCTTTTGGATTTTCAAATAAAATAGCCGGGCCACCGGCTCGAAGCGTACGATCACAAATTTCGGTCATCTCCAAATTTGGATCTACTTCTTTTTTAACGCGTACAAGTTCGCCTTGCTCTTCTAACTGTGAGATAAAATCTCTGAGATCTTTATATTTCATACGGTGTTTTACGAGAACAATAAAAAAGCCGACTCAACTAGCCGGCTTTTTTTAGTATTAATAAGTACTAACGCTTTTTCATTGCTAAGAAGAACTCGTCGTTCGTCTTAGTATCTTTCAACTTGTCGATCAAAAACTCAGTTGCTGCGACATCATCTTCCATGTTGTGAAGAAGCTTACGCAAGATCCAAACCCGTTGTAGCTCATCATCCGACATCAACTGCTCTTCACGACGTGTACCAGAACGTCGAATGTTGATCGCTGGATAAGTACGTTTCTCCGCGATACGACGATCTAAATGCACTTCCATATTACCTGTGCCTTTGAATTCTTCGTAGATGACTTCATCCATCTTCGAACCAGTATCAACAAGTGCTGTTGCGATGATGGTTAAGCTGCCACCTTCTTCGACGTTACGTGCTGCACCAAAGAAACGCTTTGGACGCTCTAGTGCGTGCGCATCAACACCACCGGTAAGAACCTTACCAGAGCTTGGAATAATCGTGTTGTAAGCGCGTGCAAGACGTGTAATCGAGTCGAGAATAATGACCACATCTTGCTTGTGTTCAACAAGACGCTTAGCCTTTTCAATTACCATTTCAGCTACTTGAACGTGACGTGCTGGCGGCTCATCAAAGGTACTCGCGACCACTTCGCCACGCACTGAGCGCTGCATTTCTGTTACTTCTTCAGGACGCTCGTCAATCAGAAGAACCATCAAGTGG